>CAZBGE010000147.1:0-5649 GCA_964491435.1 uncultured Smithella sp. | reverse complement strand
ATTCAAAATGATCATTTTGAGGAAAGTATGGAATATCCAATAATAATTATATATCTAAAAAAAAACCGATTTTTTTACAAATCCGTGCTGAATCTTATTTGCTAATCGACGTGAGCAAAGCTTATTATAATTAACCGCGATATTGATTACAAGGTTTGGAAATTTATGAATAAACCATTGCGCGTGTTGATGATTGAAGATTCAGAAGATGATGCCCTGCTCATGTCTCGCACTTTGCAAAGTGAAGGTTATGACGTCGTTTACGAAATAGCGGATACTACATCGGCGATGCGTGCCGCATTGGAATATCAGGATTGGGATGTAATTACGGCTGACCACGGCATGCCCAAATTCAGCGCCCCGGAGGCCTTGGCCATAGCTAAAAAATTGCGTCCAGACTTGCCATTTATCATTGTGTCCGGAGAAATTGAGCTCAACGTGGCTGTTGCTCTGATGAAAGGGGGCGCGCAGGATTATGTACGAAAAACGGAATTATTCCGATTGGTTCCTGCTATTGAACGAGGCCTGAAGGAGGCCGAATCAATCATCAAACGCAGAAATGCTGAGGAGGTGCTTCAAAAGCGTGTCAAGGAATTGAACTGCCTTTATTCCATTGCTCATTTCATCGAAAAGATGGATTCCCTGGAAGACCTGTTTCAGAACGTTGTTAATGATATGCCGCACAGTTGGTATTATCCGGAACATGCTTGCGCAAGAATCACCTTTAATAATCAAGAATTCAAAACCGCCAATTTTCAAAAAACAGCATGGACACAATCCGCGGAGCTAATTGCGCATGGAAAGTCAATTGGGGCATTGGACATCTGTTATCTTGATAAAATGCCGGACAGGGATGAAGGCCCTTTTATTAAGGAGGAGCGCAATCTGATCAATGCGATTGCCGGACGTTTGGGAAAAGTGATTGAACGTAAATGGGCGGAGGAAGAAAGGTACCATTACGAGAGGCTTCATGGTGTTGTCGAAATGGCTGGAACCATTTGTCATGAATTGAATCAACCGATGCAGACTATTTCCGGATACATCGAATTGATATTAAAGAATACATCGGAAAATGATCCGGTCCACGTAAAAGCGGATAAAATAAACAAGCAACTTCACAGGATGATTACTATCACGGAAAAGCTCATGAGAATTGATAATTGTGAAAGCGAAGATTATGCGGGATTCAGCCGAATTATCAAAGTGAACAGGAATTCCGTCAACAATACTGAATAGACTGCGAGGATGATATTTATGGAGAAAAAAATTTTAGTTGTAGATGATGATATCTCCATTTTGGATATGCTAAATGAAGTTTTCACTTCAGCCGGTTATACGGTATTAACCGCTGAAAACGCGGAAGATGCCTTGAAGATCCTTACAAATGAAACAGTCATGGTTATGTTTCTGGACATTAGACTGCCAGGCATGAGTGGCGTGGAACTCTGCAAAAAAATCCGTATAGAAGATAAGATCAGTATCATTCATGCTTTTACCGGCTATAGCAGTCTTACCGGTCTTTTGGAATGCCGAGGCGTTGGCTTTGACGATTTTTTTATCAAACCGGCCAGGCTGGACGTGCTTTTAAAAGCAGCTCAGGATTCGTTTGAAAGATTGGAAAGGTGGAAAATTTGTGAATACGGATTAGGTTAACATCGGGATGTCCCTTTGTTGCTAAAACGGAATCCTCACGCCGGCATTGACGCCTTGCGCCCAAAAATTCTTCTGTCCGAACTGGACATCGTAATTGAAGAAGAAAGCGGCATAGTCCTTCCATTGCATGGATATTCCCGCTCCGGCAGCGAGGTAATTGCTTTCCATGCCCGGTACGGATACGGAAAAAGCCGATCCCGTCTGGGCGAGTGATGCCAGAGTCGTTTGATCGGTGTCGGCAAATTCGTGACGCCATGCCGCCCAGAGGCGGGGCAACAGCCTGATGCTGTCTTCTTCCCAGCGCCAGGAGACTTGTCCCCCGGCGCTGCCCAGAATCGATTTTACGGTGTTCCGGTCGATATGAAGGCTGAGAGCTCCCGCGCCGGTTTCCGTGTAATCACCCGCCTGAAGGCGGATATACTGAAGGGTCAGCATGGGTCCCAGCGTCCAGTTTCCTTTTCTGAAGTTGCAGCCCGTTCCGCCGTAAGCGGAAAGCTGGTTGCCGGAGGGGCTGGAAACAGCCGTTCGGTCGATGCCCGGAAAAACGATCCGGCGGGTATTGTCATAGTGATTCCAGCCGTAGCTCAACTGAAAATCGCCATACAGAACGTCGCCGAAGACGGATCCATAAAGGCTGGCTGCGTACCCTTCCATGGCAACCTTGCTGCCGGCATCATTCACAGAAGCCCGGGAATCATTATAGCCGAACATAGCTCCGGCAATCATCCGGCGGGCAATGCGGTAGTCCATGCCCAGCGCAAAGCCGCCGTTTTTGAAATCATAACCCTTCTGTTCCGGCGTGCTTTTCTGATCCCCCAGAATCAGGCTGCCCCTGGCAAAAACGCCCCACCGGGGATCTGTTTCGCGGGTGCTCATTCCCCGGAGATCGTCGCCGCTCGTAGCCAGAAGAATGGGACGACGGTCGTAATGACGGGAAAGCTCCCGGTCGATGATGTCGAGGCCCGAAAAGCTGAATCCGTGAACTCCCGAACGCAGCTCTTCCAGGCGGCCGGCGGCCTGGCCGGCTTGAAAAACTGCGGCGCGAGAGGACATGATGGTTTGGGCCGCGCCGCTGACGGGCATGAGGGAATCAAAGGCGGCGGCCACCTGTTCGTTGGTGAAAAGAGAATCAATAGCGCTGAAAACCGTGTCGAGATCACCTGCCGCGCTGTTGGCCAGAGGGCTGAGCATGGCGCTGACTGCCCGCTGGTTGGCGTTGAGCGACGATTGGAGATAGGGATTTTTGTAATCGCGCTCCGTGACAAGATAAACTTCTTTATTGTCCGCGGTGTACTGCGGCATGAATTTAAGCGTCGGACTGATGTACGTGGACAAGCAGGAAAATCCGCCAACGATATTAGCGGCGGTGAGAAAACTGGCAAAGCGGATATTGGGTTTGGGCACGGTGCTTCCCAGCCAGACGGTTTTCAGCAATCCGTCTAGATCCGCCACGCCACTGACGGCGAGAACGTCGCTTGCGGTGACCGAAGCCACTTCGATGGTCAATCCTCCGGACGCGGTTTGTGTGTAATTGCCCGCAACTCTCAGGGCGCCGACGGAATCGCCCGGCGCCACCATGCCCCGGTTAGCAAAAACCGCTCCCACTGTCCCTGTACCAGTAAGAAAAGCGCCGTTTTGAATTTCAATGTTTCCACCCAGGATCCCGCCCGAGCCCATCTTCACCCGGCCGGCGCCGATATCTGTGGTCCCGGAAAATCCGGAGGCGTCGCCGTTGATTGTCAGTGTTCCCGTCCCTGATTTGTAAAGGAAGCCATTTGCCGCACCGGTCAGCTTTCCATCGATGATGGAATCATAGGTCCCCTGAAGATCAAAGGCGCCGTTGACCTCCAGCGTGCCTTTCTTGAGAGTAAGGCCGTTGCGGACGGTAAAGGTATAGCCGTTATTAATCTTGTAAGAGGCGTTATCATACAGGGTCATGGTCAAGGATTCCGCATCAATGTTTGCTGCTCCGAAATCAACCGGTCCGTCCTGTTGCAGTTCCATCTTTCCCAGGTGAAAACTAACGCCGTACTGGAGCCAGTCGCCGGTGTTATCCGGGGCCACATCAACCATTTTTAGCGTCCAGTTGCCGTTTTTTTGCTCTCCCCAGAAGGCGTTGGTCAGAAATGTCCATTCGAAATCCGTCACGGCCGTATTGTCCTGGTGATTGATATCGGAAATCGTGACGCTTGTGTCGTTAAACAGTCTGCTTTGAGTGCCATCGGGTGAAATCAGGTAGGCCCGCAGATCACCACGGCGCTGGTGCGAAAAGTTCAGTCCGATTTCTACACTTTCCACGGGCAGGACGGGGTTGACGGTAAAGGTAATTTCCCGTCCGGCCGGATCGTTGTCGGGGATGGACTTGTTGACGACGGTTGCATCGATTTCCAGCGTTTTTTCCGTCGTGACATAAGCCACTTCTCCAATTTTATTGACAAATTTGTCAGCCTGAATCAGTCCGAAGCCGTAGTTGGGATTAAAGTTCCTCTGGACGTCCACCCCGTTATTCAAGATCCATTCGTCATTTGCCGCATCAACTTTGTCCGTTACCGACGGCAGGGAAAGAGCGTGCTTGGCCATGCGGACAGACATCAGTGGATTGGCCTCCTTGCCCAGCGCCATAATTCCAGAAACCAGCGGGGCGGAGGACGAAGTGCCGCCGAACGTGCTGGTATAGTTCGTACCGGGAAAGGTGTCCCGGTCGTCGCCATCGGGGTTTTTCACGGCATCGTATCTGTTGTATCCGTAATCATCGCCGGTGCGGTCAGTCGTCATAATCCCATAGTAATTCGCGTAGGAGCTCGAAGGGGCGGTGACAAAAACATTGTCTCCGTAACTGCTGTAAACGGCGTAGGCGCCGTCGCTGCCCAGGGCGGCCACCGGCAGAACATAAGGAGAGGTGAGCGCAAAATCCTTGTTAGCGTCTTCGCAACTGACCTTTTTTGTCTCTTTATCTCTGTTCCGGGAATTCCCGGCGGAAAAAACGTGGATGACGCCATTTTCCGAAGTCGCTTTGAAAATCTTCTTGATCCGTTCACTTCCCGGGCCAATATCGAACGGTTCTTCAGGGCCGTAACTGTGGTTTTTGATATGGATGTCCGGCACTGCTTCGATGGCCAGTGTCACGCTGTTGAGGCCAGATTTCCATAGATACGCGTTGTAAGCATCCTGAAGGGCGCCGGTGGAATCGTCGGGGCAACCTTCTCCCAGGCAGACACGCAGCCCGGCGATGCCGGCAAACGGGGCGGCGCCCGCGCCTCCGATATGATTTCCTCCCCGGGCGGCGGCAACACCAGCCACGGCAGTGCCATGGTTGTCGCTGGACCTGACCGGCCCCTGGGGTTGGGCGGCTAGAGCAGGATCCTGGCTGAAAATCTTGCTCAAGGCGGGCAGGTAATTGTCCTGAAGGTCCTCATGGGTACCTTCCACACCGTCGTCAATGATGCCGATGACCACGCCGCGCCCTGTGTAGCCCAGGCCGCTTCCGATATTCCAGGCGTTTTTCAGCCCCGCGTCCAGGCCGGCGTTGACATCTGTTTTAGGCATTTGATTCCAGAGATGCCACTGGCCGGGATAGGTTTTGCCGCCACTGGTCAGAGGGTAAAAATAAGGATCTGCTTCCTTTGTGGGAATGAAGGCTGTCCCCTGGGCATAAAGAGGTGGAACATGAAGAATTGCGGCCAAAGCAACTCCCGCGGACATGACGGTCAGGATTATGGTAAAGAAAAAGCGGTGGTTCATTGGAAAATCTGATCCTCCTGCTATTATTGACAATAAATCCTCTTCGGTGGGAAAAATCATAAGAAAGGCCATCTGCTCTGTCAAGCTGATTTTGACTGAGGTAATATTCAAGCTTACATATCGCGCAAAAACTGATCTTTCAAGACAAGACCCGAATTCCCCGGTAACATTTTTTGAGGCAATTCACATGTGAAATTGTCCATGTTCCGCCAAAGTGATAATGTCCTAATCTACCAAAGTAGAAATGTCCTAAAA
>CAZBGE010000146.1:0-5734 GCA_964491435.1 uncultured Smithella sp. | reverse complement strand
AGAATAACATTAACTGTGGAATATTTCTGGAAGACCTTGGACTGGAAAACGACGCTCACGCGGAGCCAGGCATCCGGCAGGTCAGTCTCCTGGCCAGAGAAAGCATTGAGAAAATCCGGGCAAAAGGGCTTGATGTGCAGTATGGCGATTTTGCGGAAAATCTGACCACCGAAGGCATCGATTTGCCGTTGCTGCCCATCGGGACGCGGCTGAAAGTCGGCGACCTGGTACTGCTGGAGGTTTCCCAGATCGGCAAGGTATGCCACAATCGGTGCAACATCTTTTACGCGGTCGGAGACTGCGTCATGCCCCGGGAGGGAATCTTTGCGAAAGTGATCACCGGCGGAGAAATCAAGGTGGATGATGCCATCGAAATTGTCGGGTGAGGCTGCGGTGTTTGGGGCCGCGGATAATGATATGTTTAATGAATGCTTGATGAATTCATGGTATTCTTTCCAAGAAAAGCAATGAAAGGAGAACGATCATGAAGAGAATTGCTGCGGTATTGGTTATATTGTTGCTTGCGGTGGGATTGGTCTATGCGAAAGATTACGTGGTCCAGAAAAAGGCGGGCAACTATACGGTTGAGGTAAAACTGGACAAGAATCCGCCCGTTGCCGGTCTCAATAACATGGAGATAAGTATTAAGGATGAAAAAGGCGGCAAGGTGACAGACGCCACGGTGACAGTGGATTACGGCATGCCGGCCATGCCCGGGATGCCTGCTATGAATTACAAGGCAAAAGCCGAATTGAAAGGCAACCGGTACCTGGCCAGTGTCAATTTTTCCATGTCGGGCGCCTGGAATATCAATGTCAAAATTATCCGTGGCGGAAAGACGCAATCGGTAAAACTCAATGTGGATGTCAGCTAAGACGATACATACGTTTATTGTCGCCCTGACGGTTGTTCTTCTGGGAATGTCTGCCTTTACCCAGGAGTTGAGGCTCTCTGACCTCACGGAAGAGGCCTTGAAGAACAGCCCTGAAATTCAGGCATCACTATCGAAGATTGAAGCCGCCAGGTATCGGGTTCCCCAGACTGCAAGTCTGCCTGATCCCATGTTGATGTTCGGTTATCAGAACGAAGGATTTGACAGGTACACCTATGGCGAAGAACAGGGTTCCCAATGGATGTTTTCGGCATCGCAGCAGTTTCTTTTTCCCGGCAAGCGTTCACTGAAGGGGGAGATGGCGCAGCGGGATGTCGAAAGCATGGAAGCCATGCATGAGCTCCTGAAGCTGAAGACGGTTGCACGAGTCAAGGAACTTTATTTCGATCTCTTCCTGGCCTGGAAAAATATTGACCTCATCCGGGACAAGCGGAATCTGTTTCTCAGAATAGAAGATTTGACGCTGGCCCGCTATGCGGCGGGTCGCGCCATGCAGCAGGAAGTGCTCATGGCGCAGACTGAAAAATACATGCTTCTGGAAAAAGAAGAGATGTTCAAACAGAAGATACAGTCTCTGGAGGCCATGCTGCGGGCCGCGACAGGAAGAGAAAACGGATTGCCTCCGGGAAGACCGGTTGAACCGCTGCGGCAGCCTTTCTCGCTGGATGCGGCAGAAGCCGTGAAAAAGGCCCTCGGCAATTCTCCCGAAATAAAATCACGCAATAAAATCATTGAAGCAGCCGACACCAGAATCCGGATGGCACAGAAGGAGTATTATCCGGACTTCAGCATTAACACCGCGTATGCCAATCGCGCGGGTGATTTCAAGGATATGTGGAGCGCGACGGCTACAATCAACATTCCCCTGTATTTCAAAACAAAACAGGAGCCGGCGGTCCGCGAAGCGAAGGCGTATCTTAAGCAGGCGAAGCAGGAACTGGAGGCCGCAAAGCTGATGATTTCTGCGGCCGTAAAGGATAATTACTCCATGCTCCGGTCATCGGAGACGCTGATGGATCTTTATACGAAAGGTTTGATTCCCAGGAACACCCAGGATGTTGACCTGGCTTTGACTGGGTACGCCAACGGAAGGACGGATTTGATTGTTGTGATTTCCCGTCTCAAAACCCTGCTGGATTATGAAATCCTTTACTGGAATCAGTTTGTGGAACGGGAAAAAGCCATTGCCAGACTTCAGGCGATTACGGAAGGCCTGGCCTCAGTGCCGGGAGGTGAAAAGAAATGAAAGACCGGAAGTATTCCGCGGTGCTGGTTATCAGCATGACAGGCTGTTTGTTATTATTCCTGAGTTTCATATCTGCAATACCTGTCTTTGCGCAGGGGCATGCCGGACATGCGGCACAGCCAAAAGCGGCACAAATGCCGAAGGTGGCAAAACCGCAGACGTCACAAACGCCTCCCAAAGAAGATGTGACCCAGGAGACGCCGCAGGTTGACATATCTTCAGAACAGCAGCAGTTGATAGGAGTCAAGACAGTCAAGGCTTCCCTGAAATCTCTCCAGAAAATTATCCGCACCGTAGGACGGATTGAAGCCGATGAGCGCAGGCTTGCGACGATTAACACAAAGATTGAGGGGTGGATTGAGAAGCTCCATGTTGATTACACGGGCCGCTACGTCAAAAAAGGAGAGCCCATGGCGGAGATATTCAGCCCGGAGCTTCTGGCGACGCAACAGGAATTTCTGGGCGTTTTGAAATGGGCAAAACAACCGGTCGAAAAGAAAAAAGAGGACACGCTCAGCCTGATGCTGGCCGGGGATGCCAAAGCCGCACTCGATGCGGCAAGGCAGCGGCTGCGTCTATGGGACATATCGGCAAAACAGATCGAACAAATAGAAAAGACGGGTAAAACCTTCCGCACGCTGACTTTATACAGCCCGGTCAGCGGATTTGTTACGCAGAAGATGGCCGTTTCAGGAATGAAAGTCATGCCGGGAGAAAAGCTCTTTGACATTGCCGATCTCTCCAGTCTCTGGATCATCGCCGATATTTACGAATACGAACTGCCTTTTGTGAAAGTCGGCCAGCAGGCCAGGATCACGCTCAGTTATTTTCCGGGGAAAGAACTGTCGTCAACGATTGATTATATCTACCCCACCATTTCCGCCGATACCCGCACGGCGAAGATCCGCTTAACGATTCCCAATCCGGGCGGACGGTTGAAACCGCAGATGTTTACGAATGTGGAAATAAGAATCAGCCTGGGCAGGAAGCTTGTCATCCCGGAGTCAGCCGTAATGGATACGGGTAAGGGGCAGGTGGTCTATGTGGACAAAGGGGAAGGCGCCTTTGAACCCCGCGAAGTAGAGCTGGGCCTGCGGGCTGACGGCGTGGTGGAAGTATTGCATGGAATCAAAGCCGGAGAAAAAGTAGCCGCTTCGGCCAATTTCCTGATTGATTCGGAAGCGCAGCTTAAGGGCATAAAACCCCTGCGCAGGATGAAATAGAAAATATTTTATGATCGCTAAAATCATTGAGTTCAGTGCCCGGAATAAATTCGCCATCTTCCTCATGATGGCCCTCGCCATGATCTGGGGATACTGGGCTGTGAAGAACACGCCGCTGGACGCTCTTCCTGACCTGAGTGATACGCAGGTGATCATTTATACGGAATGGACGGGGCGCAGCCCGGATCTGGTGGAAGATCAGATCACCTATCCGATTACTTCCACGCTGCTTGCCGCTCCGAAGGTCCAGGCGGTGCGCGGTTTTTCCTTTTTAGGCAGTTCCTTCATTTATGTCATTTTTGAAGAAGGGACGGATATCTATTGGGCCAGAAGCCGTATTCTGGAATATCTCCAGGCGGTGAAGAACAAAATTCCTGCCGATGTGAATCCTGTCCTTGGTCCCGATGCGACAAGCCTGGGCTGGGGGTTTTCCTATGCCGTCGTCGATGAAACCGGCGGGCATGATCTTTCCGAACTGCGCTCCATTCAGGATTATGTCATCAAGCTGGGACTGGAAAGCGTCCCCGGTGTTGCGCAGGTTGCAAGCATCGGCGGTTTTGTAAAACAGTACCAGATCACCGTCGATCCCAACCGCCTGGTTGCCTACAATATTCCCATGACGAAGGTCATGGAGGCAGTCCGAAAAAGCAACCGGGATGTGGAGGGACGTGTCCTTGAACTAACCGGCGTGGAATACATGATCCGGGGGCGTGGATACATCAAGGGGTTGCAGGATCTGGAAAGTATCGCCGTGGGCGCGAATCCCGGCGGAACACCAGTCTATTTAAAAGATGTGGCCCGCATCCAGCTCGGGCCGGAAATACGCAGAGGTCTTGCGGATCTGGACGGCAGGGGAGAAGTTTCCGGCGGGATTGTGATTGTCCGGACGGGTGAAAATGTCCTGAATGTGATCGAGCGGGTGAAGGCGAAGATCAACACGGATCTTGCACCCAGTCTTCCCAAAGGCGTAAAAATTATCACGACCTATGACCGGTCAGACCTGATCTTGCGATCCATGTCTACCCTCAAAGGGGAGATTATAAAACTGATCATAGCGGTGAGCGTGGTCTGTCTGGTCTTTCTTTTTCACCTGCCCAGCGCGCTGGTGGTTATCGTCACTTTGCCCATCGCCATTCTGATGGCCTTTATCAGCATGTATTATCTGGGGGTGACCTCCAACGTGATGAGCCTCTCAGGCATTGCCATTGCCATCGGGGCCATGGTGGATGCCGCCATTATCATGGTGGAAAATGCCCATAAGAAGCTCGAAGAGTGGGAGCATCAGGGGAAACCGGGGACCCGTGCGGATGTCATTGTTGACGCGGCCAAAGAGGTGGGCCCCTCTCTCTTCTTTTCACTGCTCGTGATTACCGTGGGATTTCTTCCCGTGTTTACACTGCAGGCCCAGGCAGGGCGGCTGTTCATCCCTCTGGCTTACACAAAGACTTTTGCCATGCTCTTCTCTTCCTTTCTGGCCATTACCCTGACGCCGGTTTTGATGACGCTGTTTATCCGGGGCAAAATCCGGCCGGAAGAAAAAAATCCCGTCAGTATCGTCCTGCACAAAATCTATGAACCCGTTGCAAGGCTTGCCCTGCGATTCAAAAAAACGGTTATTGTAGCCGCCGTCATCATCATGATCCTGACGGTATACCCGCTTATGAAGCTTGGTTCGGAGTTTATGCCGCCTCTTTATGAAGGCTCTCTCTTTTATATGCCGGTGACCATGCCCGGAGCATCCGTTTCCGAAGTATCCTCCCTGCTCCGGATTCAGGATAAGATCCTGAAAAAAATTCCCGAGGTTGCCCAGGTTTTCGGCAAAGCGGGACGGGCGGAGACGGCCACAGACCCGGCGCCGCTGGAAATGTTCGAGACGGTGATCAACCTGAAGCCTGAATCCGAGTGGCGCAAAGGGATGACGGTAGAAAAACTGAAAGACGAGATGAATGATGCGCTATCCATTCCCGGTGTGGCGAATTCCTTTACGATGCCCATCAAGGCGCGCATCGACATGCTGGCCACGGGAATCCGGACACCTGTGGGAATCAAAATCCTGGGACCGAATCTGGATGAAATTGAGAAGATCGGTCTGGCCCTGGAGCATCATTTGAAAGATATTCCCGGTACGAGAAGCGTATACGCGGAACGGGTGACAACGGGTTACTTTCTGGATATTGCCATCAAGCGCAATCAGGCGGCAAGATATGGCCTTACGGTTGATGATGTGGGCGAGGTGATTCAGACGGCCATCGGGGGCATGAACCTGACGGTGACCGTTGAAGGACGGGCGAGGTATCCCGTCAATATTCGCTATCCCAGGAATTTGCGAAACGATGTGGAGCAACTCAGGCGGATTCTGGTGCCGGTCATGAT
>CAZBGE010000145.1:0-5785 GCA_964491435.1 uncultured Smithella sp. | reverse complement strand
CAAAGCAGGCAAGAGAGCCGGTAATCTTACACGGAAGTTGATTCTTTTCATTTTGCGCCTTTCTTTAATATTCAACAGGAGGAATTCAATATGGCACACAGTAATTGGTTGTATCAGACGCGGGACATCATGTTCCAGATCAAAGAATGGCTCGGCGTGGAAAAGCTCTTGAGTCTTGATGCTTACAAAGACTACTACGGGATGGATGACATCAACAGCTTCCTCGATGTCAACTTCAAAGTCTGCCGCGACGTGATGTGTCCGGCCAACAAAGACGCCGATGAACCAGGCGCGAAATTTGTGGGCGGCAATGAACATGCGGTGGTGACCCCCGACTCTTTCAAGAATGTTTATAGAACCGTCATGGATGCGGAGCTCGGTCCCCAGTTCGGTTACCGCGGCGAAGGCAAAATACCGCTTTGCTGGTATGCGCCGATTCTGGAGATGCAGTCCGCCGCGTCGCCGTCGATCGTCATGTTCTGGTGTCTGACGCAGGGCGCGATCACCGTGCTTCATGAATTTGCCACGCAAAAACAGCAGGATCTGTTCATCCCCAAACTGCGGACCGGCGAATGGGGCGGCACCATGGGGCTTACCGAACCGGGCGCAGGCTCCGAAGTCGGCGCGGTGCAGAGCAAGGCGTTTCCCACCGACACACCCGGCAAGTACAAACTTACCGGGACGAAATGCTTCATCTCGTCGGGCGACCATGACCTGGCCGAAAACATCATCCATCTGATGCTGGCGAAAACGCCAGGCGCCAAGGAAGGCACCGCCGGTATATCGCTGTTCATTGTGCCCAAGTTCTGGGTCAACGACGACGGCTCGCTGGGCGCCTGGAATGACGTCACCACCATGGGCATCGAGCACAAGCTGGGCATTCACGGCTCGACGACCGCCACCCTCTCCATGGGTGAAAACGACAACTGCTACGGCTGGATGGTGGGAGAAGCGGAAGTGAAGGACGGACGCGGCATCGGCATGAAGCAGATGTTTGCCTACATGAACGAGGAACGTCTGAACACGGGTCTTTTCTCCCTGGGATGCATCGGCGCCGCCTATTACGCCGCTCTGGATTACACCAAGCTGCGCGTGCAGAGCAAACATTCCACCAACCCCAAGGGCCCCAGCGTCCGGATCATCGAACACGAAGATGTCCGCCGCATGCTTTTGTCCCAGAAGTCCATTCTGGAGGCCTGCCGGGCGCTCATTTACAAGTCCTATCTCTACCGCGACCTGGCCGTAGATGCCGCCACGCCGGAAGAGCGGGAATATTATGATGATATGTTTGCGATCAACAACCCCATGTGCAAGGCCTATACATCCGATATGGCGAGGCTGGCCACCGGCGACGCCATCCAGTGCCACGGCGGCTACGGCTTCACGGAGGAGTATGCTCCGGCGGAACTGTACCGGGATGTTGTGATTTATGGAATCTGGGAAGGCACCAACTTCATCCAGGCTCAGGATTATACCGGCCGCAAGTTCACCATGAAGGAAGGCGCGCCGTTCAGAAAGTGGGTGGCGGAAATTGACGACTTTGTCGCCAATAAAAAGACGGACGAATTCGCGGCGGAATTTGCGATGATGGCGGAAGCCATGGCGGCTTTCAAAGAGATCATCAACATGAATGATGCCTGGACAAAGGGCGACCGCCAGATGAAACAGCTTTTTGCCACCCGGACCCTGCATGCAGGCGCGAGAGTTTACTGCGGCATGCTGCTCTTGGACCAGGCGCTTCTGGCCGCCGCAAAGATGAAAGAGAAAGGCGCCATCGACGCCGATTTCTACAAGGGCAAAATGGCCACGGCCCGTTTCTATGTCATGAATCATGTTTCCGATGTTTTCGGCTATCTCAAGTCCATGAAGTTCGGCGATCGCAGCGCCATTGATATTCCCGAAGAAAGCTTCATGTAGGGCGAGTTTACGATTTGCCCGGAACGGTCCCCGACCGTTCCGGGCTTTTAGGACAGAGATATGCAGGGGACGGTTTTCAAACCGTCCCGAGAAAAAAATCTTCATTCTCGCGCAGGCGGGAATCCAAAAAAAATGATAAAAAGGCTGAAGCGCATACGATGCTCTTCAGCCTTTCGTTTTATCGGAAAGAATATAATGAGGAACTAACCATCCCCATTTATTTTTATCCGCAGGTTTTCTTGTGACTGCGCCGCCGCCCGAACCCCGCGGTGTGCCGTAAACATTACTGCCGGAATCTCCTCCTCCGCCGTAAATGGAAAATCATTTTATTTCCTGAGCCGCCTTATGAAACAGGTTTTGATTCTGCTGGAGGCGATAAAAAATTTTTGTGAAAAATTTCAATGAGATTCAGTGGTCTTTTAAAATAAATTTATTCATTTTGTCAATATTTATATTATATTAGACATAACAGAATATCGCTTGAAGATAACCGGGAAAGCAGATAAGGTAAAACCGGTTTTGCATTCAGGCGATGCCGCTGTTATATTAATTACAACATAGCCCCGTAATGATAAAACTGGCAAAACAAGAGGAGGATCATTGATAATGGCTTCAACGTTACGCAAATCTTTAAAAACGATCGAGGATTATAAGGCGATTCATCCTCACTATACCGATCTCCTTGATATAATGGCGGAAATCCTGATTCTGCGCGAAGAATACCGCAAGAATATGAAAAGCCCCATTTTTTCAGTGGATGATAAATTAATTTCCGGAAAAATGCAGGGGGGGCTGCCTCTGGTCGATCTGACGGGGCAAAAATACGATTTAACCCGCCCGAAGGAATATTTTTACAAGCTTATCGCCATTGCGGAAAAAAGAATACCGTCCGATGCGCAGAAGTTTCTGGATGTCATCAGAAACGAGCAGTTTGACTGGGAAACAATTATCCGGGCGTCGTTTAATCCGTCAGCGGATGACATATTGGACAGGGAGCTGAAACCGCTGGAAGAACATGATGACCAGTTCGATCTGATCGATTTGTTTATCGAAGAAAGCCTCCGTCCCGAATTAGAAGTCATTGCGGAAAAATACGGCGCGGTTGTTGAAAAATCCGTTTGGACGGAAGGTTACTGCCCCATTTGCGGCAAAGAGCCGAAAATCGGCGAAATCCGGGAAAGTGAGGACGGCAGACGCTATCTTTTCTGCCATCAATGCGGATATAAGTGGCATTTTCGCCGGATTAAATGCCCTTTCTGCGGCAATGAGGAACAACATTCGCTGGCCTATTTCGCAGTGGAAGGCGAAGAAAGCCATCGGGTGGATGTGTGCAACAAATGCCGCCGGTATATCAAAATTGTTGAGCTGCCCAAGTCATCCGAAGATGTGAATATGGATGTTGAGGATATTGCCACGCTGCACCTGGACATGCTGGCCTACGAAGAAGGCTATAACTGAAATGGGGCGCTATGCAGACAGCATTTGCTGATAACATTATTTCAAAGGCTGTATAAAAATGATTAGACTGTCCAAAATGAAGAAAGAATGTGAAGAAAAGAATGCGGAGATGTGGAATTGTTTTTCCTTCCCCTGCAGCGATTCCTGTTGCCAGCACGGCGTTGATGTTTTGGCCCGCGAAAGGGATCTTTTGATCTCTGACGGCAAAGCCACTGCGTCTGATTTCCTGTCGCCGGAAACAGACAAGACCGGCGCTACCACATACCGAACAAGGAAGGGTCCGCGCGGCTGCGTTTTTCTGATGGACGAACGCGGCTGTAAATTGCATAGTTCCGGGCACAAACCGTCGGTTTGTTGCGCTTGGCCCCGCACTTTTCATGAAGCGAAAAGCGCGGCAAACGATGATTACCTGCCTTGCTTCCACCTCCGCTATAACTTGGAAACAAAAAAGAAAATCAAGACTTATTAACGGTTTCAGATGTCCGCCGTCCGGACGCGAATTCTTCCCCGGTCCGGACGAAGCTCCGGCCGGATAGTTTTCCACACCCGCAAAAGACCCTTCAAAAACCGCCGCCCGCATTTTTTATTTTTTGCCACGGCAAATCATCTTCTTATGATTTTTTCATTTTAAGCAATCGCTCCACCCTCTTTTCCACCGGGGGATGGGTACTGAACAGCCCCATGACGTTTCCTCCGGAAAGCGGATTGACAATAAACATATGCGCGGTTGCGGGATTGGCGGACATCGGCTTTTGGCGCGCCATGCTGGACAATTTCATCAAAGCGCCGGCCAGCGCTCCGGGATCGCCGGTTAATTTTGCGCCGCCGGCATCGGCTTCATACTCGCGGGAACGGGAGATGGCCATTTGAACCAGCGTCGCCGCCACAGGCGCGATAATTGCCACGGCGATTGCGCTGATGACGCCGCCATCGTCATTTCCAAAAAAAACTGACCAGCGCGACAGCAAGACAACGGCGCTGGCGACCGTCGCCGCCATTGTGCTGATCAGAATATCCTTATGCTTGATGTGGGACAACTCATGGGCGATGACCCCTGCCAATTCCTCCCTGTTCATGAGGTTCATCAGCCCTGACGTTACGGCAACCGCCGCATGGTCTTCATTTCTGCCGGTGGCAAACGCATTGGGGGTCTCGGATGGAAGAAGATAGAGCTTTGGCATGGGAATTTGCGCCCTGGCCGAAAGCAATGCCACCGCGTCATAAAGAATGGGGGCTTCCGCTTGTGTCACCGGACGCGCATTATACATCTTCAAAACAATCGTGTCGGAAAACCAGTAGCTTCCGAAATTCATCAGCGCGGAGAGGAAGAGGGCGATGACGACGCCGGTTCCCCTGGCCGCTATATAACCGACAATCACCAGCAGACCGGAAAGAACGCTCAACAGCAAGATGACTTTCAATGTGTTCATGATATTTTCTCCTTAAAAAGTATCGCTTGTCAGGCGCAGTATTGCTTTGCAGCTTCATCCATGCTTAGCGGTCGCCCAGAAAATCGCCGATGTTTCCCAACAGGGATCCCTGTTCCCTGTTGGTCCCTCCCGCAGCGGGTGCGCTGCGAATAATCCGGTCGGCCAGACGCGAAAAAGGCAGACTCTGAAGCCATACCGTGCCTGTCCCCTGCAACGTCGCCAGAAACAATCCTTCGCCGCCGAAAAACATGGATTTCAAACTGCCCGCCCGCTGGATGTTATAACTGATTCCCGGCGTAAAAGCGACGATGCAGCCTGTATCAATTCTCAGCATTCCGCCATTCATTTTTTTCTCGATCACCGTTCCGCCGGCATGAATAAAAACCAGACCATCCCCGCGCAGACGCTGCAAAATAAAGCCCTCGCCGCCGAAAAAGCCAGCGCCTAATCTTTGCGTAAAAGCAATCGACAATTCCGTTCCCAGCGCGGCGCACAAAAAGGAGTCTTTCTGGCAGATGAGTTCTCCGCCCACAGCGGCTAAATTCATGGGAATAATCCTTCCGGGATAAGGAGCGGCAAAAGCCACGGATTGTCTGCCGCGTCCGGCGTTGGTAAAATGGGTCATAAAGATGGATTCGGAGGTCAGGACGCGCTTGCCGACGTTGAGCAGCTTATCCATTAATCCCGCCTGGGGATTGGAACCGTCGCCCATTTTCGCCTCAAATTGAATGCCCTCGTCCATGTAGTTCATGGCTCCCGCTTCCGCGATGACGGTTTCCCCCGGGTCCAGTTCCACTTCCACAATTTGCAGATCATCTCCTATTAAACGATAATCAACATCATGGCTTTTCATAAATTTTCTCCTTTAGGCTTTTTTATCTTTCATACTTGCAATCATATCATACCCGACTCTTTTGCCGGCAACCATCATTTTTCATAGATCGTTAAAACAGGTTGAACATTTGATTAAAGGAAAGATG
>CAZBGE010000144.1:0-5806 GCA_964491435.1 uncultured Smithella sp. | reverse complement strand
CAGCCGCCGCGCCGCCATGACAATGATCGAAACGAGCGCCAGATAGACCATTCCGGCCGTTACATACGCTTTGAAAAACTGGAAGTTTGTCGAAGCGATTTCCTGCATCTGGGCAAAAAAATCGTTGTACTGGACAAGAAAAGCAACAGAGGTATCTTTGAGATTTTGAATGATCTGGTTGGTCAATGACGGAATGGACAGACGCACCACCTGTGGCAAAATAATCAGACGGAATATTTCGGCATGAGTAAATCCCTGAGCCCGGGCGGCCTCCAGCTCCATCTGGTCCAAACCGTGATAGGCGATCATCAGGTAACGGGCGTTATAGGCGGAAATATTCAGAGTAAAGCCAGTCAGGCAAACCGTAAACGCCGACAAATGGATCCCTAGTTGGGGCAATCCATAATACATGAGGAAAAGATGGACCAGAAGCGGCGTCCCGATAAAGAAGGAAATATAGCGTTCCGTCCACGTCCGGACGGCTTTATGGCTGCTGATGGTCAGGTAAAACACGGCAATCCCGCCCGCCAGTCCCGTAACCGACATCATAACCATGAGCAAAGCCGTATTTTTCAGGCCAGCCATAATCTGGGGCGCATAAGCGATCAGGTCATTGATAAAAGCATCCATACACAGGTCACCTGTGGTCGATGACGCTCAGGAAAAACTGCCTGACACGCGGATCCGGATGATCATAAAAGAGCCGCTCGGCAATATCCTCCGCCACCACCACCCCCTCGTCCATAAAAACAATACTGTCGGAAATGTATTTCGCCAAAAAGGCGTCGTGGGTAACGCAGAGCATGGTGATGTCGTCCATGAAGAGCTTGTTGATGACCGTAACCACCTCCCTGGTCATTTGCGGATCGAGAGCGGAGGTTGGTTCATCGAGAAAAAGCACCGCCGGATCCATGGCCAGCGCCCGGACAATGGCCACCCGCTGTTTTTGCCCGCCGGAAAGCTGAGCGGGATATTTCTTCCGGTGCTCCGCCATATCGACGCGTTCCAGCTCATACAGGGCCTTTTCAACTGCCTCCTTCGCCTTCATTTTCTTGAGTTTGCGCAACCCAAGGGTGACATTTTCCTCCACCGTCAGATGCCTGTAGAGAGCAAAATGCTGAAAGACAAATCCGATTTCTTCGCGAACCCCGCGGATGTCCACCCCCGGACGGGTGATATTTTCCCCTTTGAAAATAATCTCTCCGGAAGTGGGCTGGATGAGCAGATTCAAACAGCGCAACAAAGTGGATTTTCCGCATCCCGATTCCCCCATGACCACTTTGGACTGTCCTTCCTGGAGCTCCAGGCCAATTCCTTTGAGAACATCCCTGCCATCAAATTTTTTCACCAGATTTTTAACTTCGATCAGAGCCATAGCCATTCCTTCTTACTCATGCGCCAGCCCGGGAATCCGGAATCTCTTTTCGAGCATCATGAACAACATCACAAATATCTTGTAGATGGCAAAATAAATAATCCCGGCGGCCAGATAAATTTCCAGCCCGCGCAAGGTCAGTGCGGCAAGGCTCATGGCTTCTTTCATAATTTCGGGTATTCCCAAAGTGTAGGCGAACGGCGAATATTTCAAAACGGTGGTGAACTCATTGACCATGCCCGGAATGGACATCCGGAACATTTGTGGAAAAATGATATACAAAAAACTTTGCATTTTGCTCATGCCCATGGCTTCAGACGCCAGGATTTCATCTTCACTCACGGCGGCCATGGCGCCGCGGAATATTTCCGCAAGATACGCTCCGGAAACAAGCCCCAGGCATAAGACCATTGACAAAAACGGCGGAATCCGGATACCGGCGCCGGGCAGACCGAAGAAGACAATAAAAAGAAGCACCAAAACGGGCAAGCTGCGAAATATATAGGTATAGATTGCCAGAAAAAGCGAAACCGCCTTCCAGCGCAGCACGCTCAAGACAGCCAGCCCCAAGCCAATCATCAAACCGGCGCAGATGCCGGCAATCGTCACCAGGATCGTATATCCCGAGCCTTTCGCCAGGGCCGTAAGGATGTCCCAGAAAGTCATCCGCCAGGTCTGCGCCCTTCTAGTTCATCCACTTGGCGATGATGGCCTTGAGTTTCTGAGAACCCAGCTCAGCCAGGTAGCGGTCGAAATCATCGCGCAGAGGAGAACCCTTGGGAAACGCAAAACCAAACATATCAAACCCGGTAAAAACGTAGCTGTCCTGGATATCCATTTTTTTCTTATAAACCGAAGCGACCGAACCGTCCAGAAAAGCCAGATCCAGGTTCCCGTTTTTCAAATCAGCCAGCACCTCATTGTAGGTGGGATACATCTTGACATCGCTTAACTTATATACTCCCTGCGGCTCCAGTTTGTTCTTGATGAAGTCACTGTAAGCCATTCCCCGGGGATAGCCGATTGTGAATTTCTTCAATTCGGACAGGTCTTTGACCACGATATTTTTGCTCTTCAAACTGACCAGATTCCAGGTATTATCCATGTAAGGCTTTGAAAAATCCATGACTTCCTTGCGTTTTTCGGTAATCGAAATGGCTGAAAACGCCACATCGGCCTGTTGCCCGATCACCGATCCGAGCATGCCCTGCCAATCATAAGAGGTGATTTGATACTTCAGCCCCCGCGCCTTGCAGAAACCTTCAAATAACTCCAGATCCATGCCCTGGTATTTCCCGTTTTCCTCAAACATATTCGGCGGCGACGTCGGGCAGACGGCCGCCTTGACGATGGAGGATTGTTCATTTTTGCTGCAACCGCAAACCAGCAGAAGCAAAACGAAAAACAACAATAATATAATCTTTTTCATGTGATACCCTCTTTCATGGACGTTCATTTTCCACGCAAACGCGGCGCGAGTATAAGGGGATCGCCAAGATGTGTCAACCAATTTGTGCGGCCATTTGCGCAAAAACTTCCGCACAAAAAAATAGTTCGATTACGGATTGAATTATGATATAGACAGGGCGGGATGTTTCAGCATAGCCTAAAATCAACAATAAGATTGGCATGTTGCATCGCACATTAACAAAAATGACGCGAGAGGCTTCTTAGCGCCTCGCATTATCGTAAAAGTAAGGATTGCTGACTATGCCGGAAAATGAAAGCCCGGAAGAATACCGGGGAAAGTCTCCGAACGGCTCTGACGGGGAAGATGAAATTGACTTGCTGGAACTTTGGCGGGTTGTCTGGAAGCGCCGCAAACTTGTTGCCCTCATTGTCGGCGTCCTGGTATTCATGACCATTGTTTCATCGTTGTTCATGACCAACATTTACCGGGCGGAAGCGGTCATTACGCCTGTTGAAACCAAAAGCGGCGGAAGCGGCGGCATGGCGGCCGCGCTGATGCAGCAGATGGGGGGCGGCCCGGGCAGTCTGATTGGTCTTCCCCAGTCGTCGTCTTCAAAGGAAATTGAGCTTTTACTGGAATCAAAAATCCTGCGGAAAAAAATCATTCATGACTATAATCTTCTTCCCGTTTTATTCAGCAAACAGTGGAACGAAGAGAAAAAAACGTGGAAAAGAGAAGGGTGGAGTTTGAGTCCTCTGGCGTGGATTTCCAAACTCGCGGCGGCGGTAAAACCCGCAGATAAAAAAAGAAGCAAAAAGGATCCGCGCATTCCCGACGAATTGGATGGTTTGCGCAAGCTTGAAAAATTGGTTAATATTAATAGAGATATGAAAGACAACTACATCACCATTTCCGTGCAGTTTGAAGACCCTGAGGTCGCAGCCGCCATGGTCGGCTATTTTCTTGCGGCGCTCAACGACCACATGAGCCTGGAAGCCAGGCGGGTCGCAACGATCAATAAGAAATATCTGGAAGAGCAGTTAAGCCAGACAACCGATCCGCTCATTCAACAAAAGATTTACAATATGATCGCCCAGCAAATTGAAACATCAATGATGGCGGCCGTAAAGGAAAACTTTGCTTTCAAAATCATTGACCCGCCCATCGTTCCCGATAAAAAAATCAAACCCAAAAGGGCGCAAATGGTGGTGCTGAGTTTTGTCGTTTCGTTCTTTCTGGCTGTGTTTGCCGTGTTTTTCCTGGAATATCTGGAAAAGCGCAATATCAATATTAAATTCCTGAGGAAAAAATGAAAAATAAAAACTTCAAATATGCTGTTTTCATGATGATATGTTTTGTTTTGGCGGCGTTCAGCTCCGCCGCCTGGTCTCAACAGTCGGGCGGTTCCGCGCCGGCGGCGGCCGCTGCGTCCGCGCCCGGCGTATCCGGACCGGCGGCGGGACCGGCTTCCGGCGCTCCGTCCGGTCTTCCGCAAATGACCCCGCAGCAGGCAGACGCCTATCAGAGCCTGTCGCCGGGGCAGCAGCAGGCGATTCAGCAGGAATTGGGAAAAACAGGCGGTCAGATAACGCCTCAGGCGATTGAAGCACTGAAAGGCCGGCCGGAATTCCAGAACATTTCTCCGGAAGACGTCGCCAAAGGAAAACAGCTTCTGGAACAGAAAGAAAAAGCACCGGAAAAAACGGCGGAGACAGATCAGGAAAAAGGCAAGGAAAAAATCGACAAGAAAAATCTTCCCTGGGAGGAAAAGACGGTTATCGGTGAAGAAACCCTGGGAGATTCTCTTTTCAATCGTTCCCGGAAGTTTGGAAAATATCAGGATGTTTCCCTTAATTTGAAGCTTTTTGGATTGGATTTTTTCAGGGAATCCGCCGTCCGGGTTGTCACCGACCGGAAGGACATCCCGGTGCCTCTCAAGTATGTGGTCGGTCCGGGAGACGAAGTGAAGATCATGCTCTGGGGCCGGTTGAATACGCAGTACAATCTGACGGTGGACCGGGACGGCAAAATCACCATTCCCCAGGTCGGGCCGTTATTTGTCGCCGGACTGACCTTTGAAGACATGTCCAAGTATCTTATTGCCGAAGCGCAGCGGATTGTGGGAACCAACATCGATATTTCCATGGGGGCGCTGAAAACTATTTCCGTGTTTGTGCTGGGCGATGTGCAAAAGCCGGGCGCCTACACCATCGGCTCGTTCGCCACGATCACGGACGCATTGGTGATGGTGGGCGGATCGTCAGGCATCGGCTCCATGCGCCGCGTTCAGTTAAGGCGTAAAAATAAACTGATCACCACGTTTGACCTCTACGATTTACTGCTCAAGGGCGACAAATCGAAAGACGTGATTCTTCAGTCCGGAGACGTCATTTTCGTGCCGGTGACCGGCCCCCTGGTCGGCATCGCCGGCAATGTCAAACGGCCGGCGATTTATGAACTGAAAGACCGGCACGACCTCCAGAATCTTTTATCCTACGCCGGCGGCATTATTCCGACAGCCTATACGCAGCAAATCCAGGTGGAAAGAATTGTCAAAGGCGAAAAGCACATTGTGGTGGACATTCACGACAAAAATATGGAAAAGGCCGGCGCCTTCCGCCTTCAGGATGCGGATCTGGTAAAAATATTCTCCATCGTGGACGCCAATGTCAACGCCATTTACCTTAACGGCAACGTCAAGCGGCCGGGAAAATATGAATACAAGCCCGGCATGGCCATGAAGGATCTCATAAAGGGTCTTGACGAATTGCTGCCGGAAACTCATTACGATTACGCTCTGATCAAGCGCCTCAAGCCTCCTTCCATGGAAGCGCTGCTCATTCCCTTCCATCTGGGAAAGTTCATTTTCAAAAACGATCCGGCCCATAACATCGCGCTGCAGCCGCAGGATCAGGTTTTTATTTTCAACAAATCGTTTTTTGTTGATAAACCCCATTTCCGGGTCGCAGGAGAGGTTCGCAAGGGCGGACGATTTGAGCTGATCGAAAACTTTTCCATCA
>CAZBGE010000143.1:0-6048 GCA_964491435.1 uncultured Smithella sp. | reverse complement strand
TCAAATCAAAGTTATTCATTTAGTTTACGAATTTTTTTCATTAGATAATTATTGAAAATGGAGGGGCCGTAACGCCCCTTAACCAGGGGCATAAATGGGACACAATAACTCAATAAAGACTAAATCAGACAGAATTTTTTCATTTTCCGGAAGAGAGTCTTGCGGTTGACTCCCAGAGCCGCGGCAGTCCGGCCGCGATGCCCATTATGCTCCGACAAAACTTTTAGAATATAATCCTTTTCCCTGGCTTTCAGTTCCTTCAGGGTCATCCCTGACTCTTCCTTCCGAATGTCGTCATGATCCCTGGCTGGACTCGTCTGACTGGCGGCAAAGGCGCTTGCGGCGTAATCCGGCTGAACGGAGGCAACCTGTTTTATTGATTCACCTGCCGGCAGAGCCGCCCGATTCGCCGGTCCGCCAATAAAATCCAGCCTTTTCAAAGTCAGATAGCGTTGCAGGACATTCTGAAGTTCCCGGATATTCCCAGGCCAGTCATAGCTCAGCAAGGCTTCGGTAACATGTCCAGGCAGCGGAGCATGGTTTTGATCGTAAAGCTGAAGGAAGTGATCGATGAGAAGCGGCAGATCATCTCTTCTCTCCCGCAGAGGGGGTAGGTAAATGGGAAGGATATGAATCCGGTAAAAGAAATCTTCCCGCATAACCCCCTGCCTGACCAATTCCCGCAGATTCCGGTTCGTAGCCGCAACAACCCGGGTATCCGTTTTTTTGGCCGTGTAACTGCCTACGGGCGTGTAGCCATCCCCGGCGATAACCCTCAGGAGCTTGACCTGCATGTTCAGGCCGATTTCTCCCGCTTCGTCAAGAAACAGGGTGCCGCCGTCGGATTCGTCAAGATAACCGGGTTTGTCCATGCTGGCGCCGGTGAACGCACCTTTCTTGTAGCCGAAAAACTCGCTTTCCATGAGCATCTCAGGAATCGCCCCGCAGTGGACAGTGACAAACCGCTTCTGCCTCCTCCCGCTTGTCTCATGGATCGCCCTGGCCACCAGTTCCTTGCCTGTGCCCGATTCTCCGTAAATGATCACATGGGCCTGCGTCGCCGCCGCCTGAAGAATGAATTCGTAAACCTCCTGCATGCCCTGGCTCTTGCCGATGATGTCGCAAAACCGGTAGCGCTCCCGGATGGACGAACGCAGGCGGATGTTCTCCTGCTGGAGCTGCTCCTGGCTTTCCAGCAGGGCGAGTTCGGCCTGTTTCCTGGATGTAATGTCCGTGAATGAGGCGATAAACTGACCCGCGCCGGGAATCTGCCCCATGCGAATGAGAACATCGAACCATTCCCCGTTGCGGTGGGCAAGCTGGCATTCATATTCAACGGGTTTGTCTCCCTTGCGGCGCGAAAAACACTCCATGAGCGCATTGCGGTCTCCCGAGGCGACAAAATCCGTGAATTTCATCTTGCCTTCTATTTCATCTTTCCCGTATCCCGATTTCTCCACAAACCGGTCATTGACCATGAAGATCCGCAGGGAATCTTCCATAATCACCATGGGGAGGCCCGCATGTTCAAAAACACTGCGGTAACGTTCCTCGCTCTTTTTCAGGGCTTTTTCCGCCTTGACACGCTCCGTGATTTCCCTGGCCGAACCCCGGACGCCGACCACGCCTTTTTCATCAGGGACAAGAATATTCCGGTACTCAAAGATACGCTCCTCTCCGTTTTTATCCACAATACGCAACAGGCCGGTGGACTTTCCGTTTCGACGGATATCCTGTAGATAAACATCCACTCCCGCGCGGTACCGCTCCGGAACAATATTCCTGAGGTTCAGAACGCGGTCCTCGCTTTGCTGAACATCAAACAGCTTCTGAAAGGCTGCATTCGCTTCAATGAAGTTTCCCTCCAAATCGTGATAGCACCAGGTGTCCCAAATATTTTCAAAGATATCGTTATACTTTTCTTTCGTGACGCGCAGGTTCTTCTCAATCTGTTTGCGCAGGGAAATATCCTGATAAATCACCTGTATGTGTCTTTCGCCGTTCCATAACGTTTCTTTGCGGAAAACATGGAGCTGGCGTACTTCACCGTTTTTCCTGATGATGCTTACTTCATATTCAGACGGCCCGAACTCCCCCCGGCGCCTTTGTTCCCTTCTTGCGCGCCACTCCGCGCAGGCCTCCGGCGTGTACCGCTCCCCGACGGGTATTTTCTGAAGCTCCTCCATGTTCGCATAGCCGTATATATTCAAAATCGCCCTGTTGGCGTAAATGATCTCGCCTTCCAATGTCGATATGCGGATGCCCAGAGGAGAATCATCAAGAGAACGGCGGAAATTTTCTTCGCTCTTTTTCAGCGAATCCTCGATCTGTTTGCGCTCGGTGATGTTTCTGCTCTCGCCCAGAATGGAGACGGGTTTTCCCTGCTCATCCCGGATGAAACTCAACATGGTCTCAATCCAGATCGTTTGTCCATTTTTACGATATAATTCCAGTTCCAGGGGACGGGACAGCACATAATCCTGAGGCGCGGCCAATGCCCTGGGCATTTCAATGGTATAAAACTCCATTGCCGACTGATAAGATGCTTCCGTGAGGGGTTTATCAGGCAAAATTTGAGAAAGCTCCTCCAGCGTGTATCCCAGCAACTTCTCCGCCGAGGGGCTGATGTAAATCAAGTTCAGGTTAAGATCCATCAGCCAGACTGTGTCCTTCATGTGGTCCGCCAGCAGACGGTACTGGGCTTCGCTGTGCTTCAGCGCCTCTTCCGCTTTCCTGCGCTTGGTGACATCGCGGACATTCATGACAAAACCGGCAATATCAGGATTATGCAACAGATTTTTTCCTGTTCCTTCCAAATAAACTTCCGAACCGTTTTTATGCAGCAGTAGGAATCCATCAAACAGAATCGCGGTATCTTCCGCCTGGATAGCCTTGCCGAATTCATGCAAAGCACGATGCATATCTCCGGGATGAATAAACGTGAAGACACTTTTTCCAATCATCTCCTCCGGCTTGTATCCGACAAAGCGTTCCACGGAACGGCTGCAATATTTTATGTTTCCGTTTTCATCCACGATGACGATGATATCCGAAGAGTTTTCCGTGATTTCCCGATAGTGTTTTTCACTCTTTCTCAACGCTTCGATCGCAGCATCCCTCTGGGATTCCATGTTCCGGCGCTCGGTAATGTCCCGTGAAATTCCTCTGAATCCCCTGGGCTTGCCGGATGATGAATCCTTGATTAACGAAACAGAGGTTTCAATATATCTTCTGCTTCCATCCTTTCTGATAATCTGCCAGTCGAACCCCCTGGCGGGATTTCCTGTATTGTAAACGTTGTGAAACACCTGAGAAAGGATTTTCGAATATTCCTCATCGACATATTGCCGGTAATTCAAACCCATCATTTCCTCTCGGGAACGTCCATGGTGCCGGCATACGGAAGCGTTGAAAAAAGTAAAATTGCCGGCCAAGTCCGTCTCGTAATAACCATCTTCTATATAATCCAGAATGTTCCGATATCTTTCCTCATGGTCGCTTGACATTTTTCCACCTTCCTGTCTTTTTCGGGTATTTGGAAAGTCGTCGCCGTTTATGGCGTCAATTCGAGAAGCCTCAGGAACTCCTCGTCAAGATTACGATACAGTTTCTTGATGTCGTCAATCGTATATTCCGCTTCGGGATACGTAAAAAACGATTTAATCACCCCGTCCAGAGAAACAATGCCGAAGAACAACCCGCTGTGCGCAGCCGCTGGATAATACTCGCAAATTCTGGTTTTGTCCCCATGCGTATTCAAAAAATCAATACTGCCAACGGTGGTATGATGGCACGTGATGCGGAAGAGATCTTTTCCCTTGAGACTCTTCATGATTCTGGCGCCGTTTTTTCTGCCGATCAACTTCTGCAGCTCCTCGATCATCCAGGGAAAGAGAAGTTCTTTGTTTTTTATCTGCTTCTTGAAATCATCCATTTGTTCCTGAAGATCCTTCATCATTTCTTTGGGATGATCAAGATATTTTCTGCGGGCGCGCAACATGGAAGCCCTGACGTAATTCCCGATGACAGGCTGCCTGCCTTCAAAATAGGGCCTTAAATTAAAACTGTTCAGAATGCCCACGGTGTCACCCGTATCTTCGCCCCGGGCGCGCAGAATGGAGAGAGCAAGCGCGGTTGATGTAAAAATGGGAACGCTGCATCCCAGCTCTTTGGCTTTCGCCAGGACTGGCTTTATGCCGAAGCTGAACGGCTGGGAGTATGAGTTTACCGGACCGAAGTAGTCCGCATGCCTGTCCGACACTTTAATGATTTTATCATTTCGGTTCTTCCGGGATTCTTTTTTGAGGTTCCGGTAGGATTTCAGAATCTGGAACGGCGCCTTGAAATAATTCTTTTCCAACAAAACCGGTTTCATGCTTGTGCTGTCAACAGGCAGCGGCTCAGGCTTTTTCCCGTTAAGACAGGCCATCAGCGAATTGACAATGACCGCGCGGGACATTCCGTCGCCGATAACGTGATTTAACGTAAAAAACAGCGTCGGCTCGGGATCATCAGGCAGATAATGAAATTTAATTCCCAGGCGATTATCCAGCAAGGCTGGTTCATTCAGCAAAGCGCGCCGGAACTGCGCGAAATCCTCCGTGCCAAACGCCATATTACGGATAACCTGGAACGCATCGTTAAAGAGCATATCCACCCGGCTGTCGTTGTCCTCCAGAATCCTCATGCGGTATGAAAACAGGGTCGGCGCAATCATGGCCCGGAGCCGGGGATACATGGTCAGCAGATAGCGCGCGGCTCTCCGGATTTCTTCAACATCAAGCGTTGTCCGGAAACGAATGGCGGAAACCTCATTCAACGGAAGAATGTCGTTCATGAGCAGAAACAAAAAGTCTGATCGGTTTAACTTCAACAATTTCAGATCATTAGACATAGCGCGCTCCTTTGGCCGGAATATGTTTTCCTGAATTATTTTCCATACAATTATCTGATGCGGTTAGGGCTTCAGCTCCAGGAGCCTCAGGAATTCTTCTTCGAGATTTTTATACAATTTTTTGATGTCATCCAGCTTGTACTCGGCTTCCGGATAGGTAAAAAAAGATTGGATGACGCCATCCAGAGATGTCAAACCGAAGAATAACCCGTGATGCGCTGTCGCCGGAAAATACCCGCAGAGCCGGGCTTTGTCCCCATGCGCATTTAAAAAATCAATGCTTCCAATCGTCGAATGATGGCACGTCATCCGGAAGATCTCTTTACTCTTGATGTTCTTGATAATTCGCGCAAAGTTTTTTCTGCCGGCAAATTTCTGGAGTTCCTCAATCATCCAGGGAAACAGAATTTCTTTTTTCTCGAGATGCTTCCTGAAGGCGTTCATCTGTTCCTGCAGATCTTTCATCATCTCTTCCGGATGATCAAGATGTCTTCTATGCGCCCTCAGCATGGCGGCCCTCAGGTAATTGCCGATCACAGGCCGGTGCTCCCCGAAATAAGGTCTCATATCAAAACTGCTGAGAATACCCGCGGTATCGCCCTTATCCTCTCCCCGATTGCGCATGATGGAGAGCGCCAGGGCAGTTGTCACAAAGATGGAAACCCCGCATCCCAGCTCCTTGGCTTTCGCCAGGATGGGTTTCATGCCAATACTAAACGGCTGGGAATAGGAATTTACCGGGCCGAAATATCCGCTATGCCTGTCCGACACTGCAATAATTTTATCTTTTTTGTTCTTCCGGGATTCTTTTCTCATTATTCTATAGGACTTCAATATCTGAAGCGGTATCTTGAAATAATTCTTTTCAAGCAGAGCAGGCTTCATGCTGGAGTCGTCAAGGGGCAGCAAGGCAGGCTTTTTCCCGTTAAGACAGGCCATCAAGGAATCGATAATGAATGCCTGAGACATGCCGTCGCCGGTAACGTGATTTAAAACGATGATTAATGCGGGAACCGGATCATCCGGAAGATAATGAAATTTAATTCCCAGTCTGTTGTCCAGCAGACATGGTTCATTCACCAAGCTGTGTCTGTACTGAAAAAAATCCTCCGTTCCGAACACCATATGACGTTTGACCTGGAACGCCTCGTTAA
>CAZBGE010000142.1:0-6055 GCA_964491435.1 uncultured Smithella sp. | reverse complement strand
TTAGCGGCAAATTATGACTGCGAATCAGGTACGATGGCGTCGTGTTATTGCACTATGGGCGCCTCAGGAACAGATTGCTGTACCGGCTCGGCTCCGTCTTGATCTTACGCCTTGAACATATGCAGTCTATGCTCTCAATCAATATCGGTTCGGAGTGTGCTCAGAAGCAGGTTAGAGGATTTGTAACTTTTACTTCCTGATAAAAACGGTTTTCTTTTTCCAGTATTTCTTCTGCCGGTTTTCTGAGCATACCGCCATAGATGTATTCCCCTGTCATGGTTTATTGTCTTCGGTAATGCTTGAGGCCCATAACCCGGGCAGACTTATTTGTAGGCCGTCAAAAAATGATTCCTTGTTTGTCAAGGAGATTGAGTGGATTGAACCGTTCCCACATCCGCGGAACAAGGGGTTGCAACCTTTTTCCGCAACCCCTTGTTCTTGTCAAGAGACAAACACACAGATGAAATCAACGAACTTTCAGGATCAGTGTCACCTTCACGGCTTTACCGTTTGACGGTGCGGCAAAGCGCCATTTGCCGACGGCTTCCGTCAGGCATTTTTTAACTTTTGCATCTTCGATGCCGCCGGAAACAATCTTCACTTCTTTCACTGTTCCATCGGCGCTGATCGTCATCTCCAGTTTCAGTGTCGAAGACCTGACCGGACCGGCAAGGCAGTTTTCAATGTCGTTTTTATGAGACTGCGCCACTCCCAGAAGGTCGTTTTTCGCCAACCCGTTTCCGGCCGTCACAGTAATAACAGCAATGCTTCCGGGCTTGTCTTTTTTCTGAGGAGCCTGCGTTTCCTGCAGGGCAAGTTTATCTTCCGCATGGAGCTTTTCAGCCTTTTTATACTGCGTGGCAAATCCTCTGGACACGGAAGGCGCCGCCGCATAATGGGCATTCCCGCCCACAGCGTAATCCGGCACGCCTTCCGGAAGCGGCAGCGGCTGTTTGACGGTTACAGGCTTGCCGTTGGTATGGCGTACTTCATTGTCCACAGCCACAAAGGAGGTGTAGGCAGTCAGAAGATTGTACGTCAGCCCCAGGTCCGTAACTTCCTTCACCCGCTTGTCATCACTGTGCAGCTTGTTGTAATCGGACAAAATCGTGATGCGGTGACGGGCCCACAGGTATTTCAGGGCAGCATTGTCTTTTGATGGCTTGTAATCCGTCACTTTGAGGGTTTCGGAATACTTCCCCTCACCGGCAATGCCGGTCAGGGTAATCGTCCCTCTGGAATTGCCGCGCCATTTGCCGAAAACCAGGACCGGCCGATCCGCCAGCACATCGGGGATGGTGATCGGCTCAACGGCATACGTCTCAATCCCCTGAAATTTTACCTTCACCCGGGTGAGCACCGGCGACTGAATCATCTTGCGGAAACGCTCCGCCTGCCCTGCGGCCGCATCCGGCTTCGTAATGACAAAAGGCTCGCCCAGACCCACATGCGCCATCCCTTCGATGATGTGGCGGTTGACGCTGGAACCGATGCCAAAGGCAAACATATTGGCGTTGCCCAGATTGTTGCGGATCAGATCGAACGCTTCTTCTTCCACGCTGACATAGCCATCGGTCACAATGACAACCGTCCGGGAAAATCCTTCATCTTTTTTCAGAGACAGGGCGCGTTTGAGCGCGGGCAGCAGTTCCGTCCCGCCGCCGCCCTGCTGGCGGTCAATGGTCGAAATAGCTCTCTGGATATTGGCCGCGGTGGCCGGCAGTGATTCTTCGGACATCAAGGATGATCCGCCGGAAAACAAAAGGACATTGAATTTGTCAGTCGGGCGCAGATGACCTACCAGATTGGATAACAGCTTTTTGGAAATTTCCAGCGGGAAACCGTGCATGGACCCGGAAACATCCACGATAAAGATATATTCGCGCCCCGGGATATTGGCGCTTGTGATTCTTTTGGGCGGCTGCATCATCAGGGCAAAGAAGTTTTCTTTTTCCCCCTGCGACAGCAGAAGGCCGCTCTGGATTTTGCCGCCATCGAGCCGGTAGCGCAAAATATAGTCACGATTGCCGCCGTTGGCTTCAGTTTTATCGAGCGCCACTTTCACCTGCGACGCGCTTGAATAGGCCGTATGGACTCGATGCGACGGGCAGGTCAGATCTTTGACTGGCATGCCGGCATTCATGGTCACGTTCATATCAAACGTGGTTTTGGGCAGTTCTCCCTGGCGCAGATAGGGGTTTTCCACCCAGCGCTCAGAGGGAGACGCATGGGACGCTTTGGCATTGGAATAACGGGGACCGGCCACCGTGGGATAAACGAATTCATAGATGCGATCCGTCGGAACCAGCAGCTCCGTATATTTGAGTTCCACTTTAATCTCAGCGCCCGGCATGATGTTGGCGACGTTCATCTGGAAGACATTGGAACGCTGCTGTTCCAGAAGCGATGCATTTTTGCCGGCATCGCGGGCCTGTTCATACTCCCGGCGCGCCTCATCGCGCTTTTTAATTTTTGCTTCAATAACCCGCTTGCCGATGGTCATCTTCATGCCATAGACAGCGGCGCGTGTGGAGGCCGGAAAGATATAAATGGCTTCCAGCGGTTTTTTGCCGTCGTTTTTGTAAACCTGCGTCACGACAACATCGGCGATAACGCCGGAAATCGTGACAGCCGCCTGTGTGGATTTCAGCGGCAGCCGGTCTGTGTCCGGGTTTTCACTGTTGACAAAAAAATAGGGGGATAACGTCCGGTCTTCCGGCTCCTGGGGTTTGGCCTGCGCCTGCAACCAGGAAAAAGCGACGATCAGCGCCAAGACCGCGATTAAACTGCGTTTTAAATATTTCATGGGAAACCTCCTTTGCAAATTTTAATGTTTAGACAAAGGAAGTTCCGGAAAAGTTCCCGAATTTTTTTTCGATTAAACAATGGACAAAAAAGAAACGCACATTGCATTGTTTTGTCAGCCGGGCCGCGGGAAAAATCTTCAATAATTTGCTTCTCCGTCAATTGCTGAAAGCTTCAACCAAAAAATTTGCTTTGGCAGAACGCAAAATGATTGACAGAAAATTTTGCCCGATGTTAACATCCGCCAAGTTTTATGAGAGCATCAATTATTTGTTCAGGCCGGGTCATCAACCCGGCAAAGGCTGTGATACAATTCATCAATGCGGCTGGTTTTCCGCCTGGGCGGGAATGACGAATCTTGGCGCCCTACAAACGCAAACGAAGCGGAGAAACCGGTTTTGCCTGCCCTTAAAAACACCTTGCCTTCAGCGCACACCCCCCAAAACGGCCTCGACCTGAGACGGCTTGCCGCGCTCTTGTCCAATCCGGCTTCTTTTAACGAAACGCCCGATGAACCGGCGTGGCGCCGCATTATCGAACTGGCGGAGCGTCATCAGGTCGCGCAGGTGTTGTATTACAACCTGAAAATGCATCCGGCCGCCGGCATTCCGCCCGAGGCGGTCCAGCGCCTCCGCAATATTTATCTTGCCGCCGTATCGCTGAATGTAAAAAAATATCATAAGGTGGATGTTATTTTGCAGGCATTCGCGCAAGAGGGGATTCCCGTTGTTCCTTTCAAAGGCGCCTGGCTGGCATCGTTGATATACCCCAACGATGCGCTTCGCCTGTCATCGGATATCGATTTGTGGATCCAAAAAGATCGCCTCGACGACGCCCGGAGTCTGATGGCGTCGCTGGGCTACACGGCTCACTCGAAGTCCGAGCGCCCGCAGGCGCTTCAGGACGCGCTTACCGGGGAAACGCAGATGTTTAAAGAAAACTGGCCGATGGTGGAGCTTCACTGGAATATCTTTCCCGGCGAGTGGATGCGGCATACCGGTCTGGCGGATGAAAAGGCAGTCTGGGATCGGACACAGCCCTGGCGCGGACCCGTGGTCAGGCAACTCTCGACGGAAGACGCCATCGTTCAATTGTGCTTCCACCACGCCGTGAGTCACCAGATGTCAATGCCTGGACTGCGCTTGCTGCTGGATTTGCATTTTATCCGCGAGAAATTACCGGTGGACTGGAACAAGGTTGCGGCATGCGCGCGGCAATGGCGTGTGGCTGCGGCCACATGGATTGTGCTGGACAGGTTTGCCGGTTTATTCGGCGATCCTCATCGGGAGATTCCCCTTGACCGGCTGTCTCCCTCAACATTGAGGAAAAAGGTTCTGCGCCGGTTCATGAGGCACGAAGCGGCGGCGGAGAACCAGCATATCAGCTCCGGACCCCGGCGGTTTTTGTTTTTGCTTTTCGTGGTGGATCGCCCGGTTGACTCCCTGCATCTTCTCTGGCGGGGCATCGTGCCTGACCGCCAGTGGCTTATCCTGCGTTACGGTCTTGAAAATGCCCCACCCTGGCGCATCCGGCTGCAGCGGCTGTGGCATCCCTTCAGAGTGGCGCTCAAAAGAAACATCTGAAGTCAGTGTGTTCTCAAACGTTTTTCCAGCTTTGCAATGCTCTGTAAATACTGCTCAAAAAACACCGGATGGATGTCCTTCATCCTTGCGCGGATGGCGGCTAAATCAGCGCTTCTGGTCCGGTGCAGAAGGGGTTCGTAAGCGCAAAGAACAATGTCCGTAAGGAAAATCCGCGCAGCGTCGTCAGCCTGGCGGTTCTTGATGTATGCTGTCTCCCGTTCAAGATAGATCTCGAAAAACATGGTGAATTCGTTTTTGCTTTCGATGGCGACGGGTTTGATGATGCCGCGAAGAAAGTGTGCATCGCCCAGACAACCCCAAATCGGGCAGCAGTTCTCTGAGGCGATTAACCGGATGACTCCTGATCCGGCGGAGCATGAGTCATCCGGTTAGCAAACTCCGGGAATTGCCGCCCGATCAGTGGAAACCGCTGACCCGGCAAACGATCTCGACTGAAAATATCCCAACAGACAACTGAACGCACCTTTATCCATATAAATTTTCAAAGAGCCTTGACACTATCGCAATGCCGGCGCAACCGCGGACGTCCTTTTCTTCACTGTCTGACAAATTTTCCAGGATATGCCAACCTGCCTTTTTCAGCGGAATTTGCACTCAAGCGGGATATTACCACAAAATACCAAGTATCAAATGTTCATTATGCTCGACTTTTAAGCGTTTTTTACTTTGCATTCTTTCCCCAAAAGAGTAATATCGCACCGAACATCGGGAAAAACCAAGTTGGAATATTAATTGTTCAACCACATGATAAATAAATAAGGGGGCATAGTGAAAAATAGTAAATCTCAATCTGATAAACCAAGGTGCGGCCTCTGTGGGAAAACAAAAAATTTGGTAAAAACCGCATGCTGTGGAGAATGGATCTGCAATGACGAGCATAAATATGTCATGTTCTCTTACGCTACAAACAGTTGTAGTAGAAACCATCGTCGTTACACCTTATGTGGCTATCATAATGCTGAAGGCCATGAGGGGGCATGGCAAGATTGTCTTGAATGCAAGGAAGCTTTTGAAACAGAAATGTATGTTTACTATGGAACAAACGAATTCAATTTTAATAAGCTTCAAAACCCACCAAGCTACAAACCCACTTTGTGTTCCGGATGTGGCATGGAAATAAAGCTTGGAACCGATGCTTACATTAGAAGTGATGGAAAATATTGGTGTCAGGAATGTGGTGATCAAAAAATGAGAATAGTAAAGAAATGAAACAAAGAAACGAGGATGAGAACTATAGAATATTTGTTGAAAAGATGATTCAAGATAATCCTCAAGACACCATCTTAATGTATACCGATGCTTTCTTTCGCATTGGAAAAGGCTTGCCGGGAAGAAGCAATGTACTATTATTCCCGGTAAAGGTCATTAAAGGTCGGAAGTCTTTCGGTAGACTCCAATGCCTTATTACCCCATTACTAATAGGAAATGATGTGGGCCTTTCGGATACCTCACTGGGACAGCGGTGGGTTGACCGGAAATTCTTGATTCTTAGTCATGACCACGAATTTAAATTCTATCAGAAGCACATTGCCTCAGATGAAGAATAGATACACAGGAAACCGACAAAAGATAAATATTAAAAAGGAGAGTTGAATCGGGTAGCCGGGGGTTTTTCTCCCCCAGCCCCCACACCACCCGGCATGCGG
>CAZBGE010000141.1:0-6133 GCA_964491435.1 uncultured Smithella sp. | reverse complement strand
GAGCAAACCGTGCTCCAGCGCCAAATAGACGCGACTGACAAGCAGATCGACAAGCTGGTTTATGAACTCTACGGCCTGACGACGGAAGAAATAGCCATCGTGGAAGGAAAATAACCTGTACAGCGCATTCGGCGAACGCGCCTGCAAGCGATATATTGTAGGGACTGCTCCCCGAGCAGTCCGCAGACCAAAGCAGGCGGCGTGTTCAGGGAACCCGCCCTACGCCATCATGGAATGAGAATTAAGGGCGCACAACACTTAATTAACAAAAAATACTGGATTCCCGATCAGGCCGGGAATGACATTTTAGATATAAAAAACATGCCCCTGATCAAGATTGGATAGTCCGGCTTACGCTTTAATGAACCTTGATTTTTCGATACTTATTATTAGGAAAATCTTAGAGCGAATTATTCCGCCACCTTCAGTAGATGGGACATACTCCGTTATACTTGTCTTCAGTTTGCCTCACTATCTTATTGACAGAGAAAAAGGTCTTCCTTATACTGCCTACCGCTAAAACAAGTTCTTGCCAATTGCTATCAACCGATCAGGCGTGCCTGTTATTCGCTGTCAGCGGCGGCCGTGATCCATTAAAGGAGGAATACTCATGAAGAAAATTTTGTGTTTGTGTCTGCTGTTGTCTTTGATCGTCGCCTGCTCATCCGAAAAGGATGCCAAGCCCAATTCCCCGGCCGCTCCTGCACCGCAAACTGCCGCAGCGCCCGAAGCCATCACCAGTTTGTCGGGCGACTATGTTTTGACGCAAGCTGATTCCGTGAAAATGAAAAATACAAATCCGGAATTAACGTGCACGACTACCCATACGTTTAAACTGTCATTTATCACCAACAATTCAGTGCATTACACGGCAAAATCAGAGCAGAAAATCGATCCGCCCACGGAAGGCGTCGCGTGTATGGCAAAACTGTATAACGCGGATGAGATTGGCGCCTATAACATCAAAGACGGCCGCGTTGTGGAAATACGCTTTTCTTCATCGGACAAAAAAATCCCTTGGGTCGATAAAGGCTATTTGCCATTGAAGATGGATAACATTAATGAGCTGGAGATATTTGCCAACGGCGCCAAATTTGTAAAGAAGTAAAAGGGGTCAAGTTGATCTTCCACTAGAAATATCTTGAGCAGATTTGCAGATTTGGGGCCAAGCCAATCCGGCGCCGGGCGGCATTCCCGACGAAAATGTTGATCAATTGGGTGACTACCGCTGTTTTAATTTCCGGTTTTCATGGATCACGCAGCGGATTATTTGCGCAACCATTCTTTTCATTTCCACTCCAGCATTCCGGGACATGCGCCGGGGTTTCCTGCCGGGCAGGCATTCATGGGATGAAAAACAGCTCAGACAGGTTTGCTTGCATCCGTCACCGCATGAATTGCCGCAAGCGAGGTCAGGAAGTCGTCCTCAGAAAATACTTCTACCGTTACAACGCCCCGGTAGCCGGCGCGGACAAGTTCATCCAGCACAGCGCGCAGCGATTCTCCGGGCGTATGCGCAAGCGACTTGTGGTCGCGGCCGTCAATGCCGTGGATGTGGACAACGCGTGTGCGCGGGAAGGCGCTGCGCAAATAGGCAACCGGGTCGCGGCCATCAAGCCAGAGATGTCCGATATCCACCGCCAGGCTGACGGAAACCTTGTCCAGCACAGGCCGGTAAAAATCCAGCGGGTAGCCTTCCAGGTTTTCCACCGCCAGTTTTTGCGTGCCGCCCGCCCACTCTCCCACGATTTCCAGCGACCGGACGGCCTGATCCAGCCAGCGCTGCATGGCCTCCGGCGCGGCTCCTTCGCGGACGGATTTTCCATCCAAGTGCAGGACGTACGCCCACGGATCAAGCTCGCGTGTGGTATCGATCACGCGGCGCGCCTTTTCCATTGAGACATGGCGCACCGGGCCGTCGTCCGCCAGGCGCAAATCCAGCGGCAGGTGAATAGTATAAGTCAGGTCATTGTCCGCGGCGATTTTGCGCAGTTCGGCAATCTGCTTGTTGTCGGGCAGATTGCCCGATCCGTCTTCCACTTCAAAGAACACAATCTCCACATCCCGCGCCTTCCCGGCCAGATAGCGGACGTTGGGGATAATATCGTCCGGGATGATGTAGGACGTGGCGCCCAATCGAAAAGGATAGTCCATCATTTTCTTCCGCCGTGACAAAATTTATACTTCATAAAACACCAGGACAGGCGGCAATTTCCTCAATCCCCAGGATCGTCCGCGGCGTCAACCGGTACAGCAATTCGCTCGTATAATAAACTCGGCCCTTCCGGACCGCTTCCAGCGTTTCCAGACGTTTCATAAGGCTCTGGGACAGGTTGGCGGACATAGGACCCCGTCCGATGAAGATGACATCGGGAGATCGCCGGATAATTTCCTCAATGTTGTATTTCGGGTATTTCGACCCGGCGCCGGCGGCAATATTGTCCAGTTTCAGAAGTTTCAGGGCGTCGTCGATAACCGTTTCCCTTCCCGCCACCAGAAGCGGCTCCGGATGAATGATAAAAAGCGCCTTGCGGACCTTTTGCCCCCGTGCGGAGGATTTTGTCCTTTTCGCCAGAGCTGCAAGCTGTTTTTCCACGTCCGACGCCCGCTTTTCGGCAATCCCCTTCATCCCCAGCGCAACGCCCAGGTCCCGGATACCCCGCGGAAGATCGGCAAGGCGTTTGGCCCGGAAAACATACGTGTTGATTCCGAAATTTTTAAGCCGCTGGTGAAACTCCGCCGGGTTGCCGTCCGCCGCCATGATCACCAGATCGGGCCGGGCGGCGACAACAGCCTCCAGCGAGGGGTTGGCAAATCCGCCGATTTTTGGTTTCCGCTTCGCGGCTTCGGGATAGTCGCAGAAGTCCGTCACGGCGGCAATCCGGCCGCCCGCGCCCAGGTCGTAAAGAATCTCCGTGACGGAAGGGGCAAGCGATACGATCCGGACAGGCGGCGCGCCAAACGCGCCGAAGCAGCCGATCAGCACACAGGATAAAACCAGCAGGCAAACGATGATTTCCCGCAAATACTTTTTTTTCATTTTTCCACCATCCAGCGCGCCGCCGTAAAAATTGCCGCCGCCGCAAGCGATGAAGCCAGCATGACGGCGTTGGCTTTCAGAATATGGGTTTTCTCCAGCGGCGTCAGCGCATCGCCCATTGTCGGCAGTTCCGTCAGAACCCCCTTGCGCAACAGGGGTCCGCCCAGTTGAACGCCCAGCGCCCCGGCCATCGCCGCTTCCGGTATGCCGGAGTTGGGGCTGGCATGATGCCTGCGGTCCCGCAGGCAGATGCGCCAGGCCTGCACCGGCCGGTTGCCGGTTAAGAGCGCTCCGATGGCCATCAGAGGCGCGGTTATCCGCGCCGGCAGAAAATTGGCCGCATCGTCGATTCTGGCCGCGGCCCGTCCGAAATGAAAATATTTTTCATTCCTGTAGCCGATCATGGAATCGAGCGTGCTGACCGCCTTGTACATCATGGTGCCCACCGGGCCGAATAGCGCGGCAAAGAAAAGCGGCGCGACGACGCCGTCCACCGTGTTTTCCGCCACGCTTTCGACCGCCGCGCGAATCACACCTTTTTCATCCAGCACCCCCGTGTCGCGGCCGACCATCCATGCAACCTTTGAGCGCGCCGCCGCGAGATCGCCGGACTTCAGGCCCCTGTAAACCTCCGTGCTGTGTTTGACCAGATCCCGGATGGATAAAGCCGTATAAAGGAATAACACGGAGACGGCATCCGCCGCCAGCGGGTGAATCCACGCGGCAAGCCAGAGCACGGCATATGTTACGCCGCCGGTTGCCGCAATGACAACAACGGCCAGAAGGCTTCCATTGAACCGCTGGGAAGGCGTAAACTTCCGCAGGGGATTTTCCAGAATCTCAATCATCCGTCCGATCAGGCGGACAGGATGGGGCAGCCGCCGGGGATCTCCCAGCAGCAAATCCAGCAGGACGGCCAGAAGTATTTGCATCGTCAGGCTCATAAGAATCCCATGATTTTATAAACGGCTTTCATGTCCACGTTTTCGCGGACACAGGCCGCCAGTCTTTCAAAGGCGGGCTCCAGATCGTAAACCGCGCGAATCCGGCCGCACGCTTTCCAGCCGCGCCGCATCCGCAGGCGGTCGATCCACCAGCGCCGGAAGGCGTCGGCGTCGAAGAGGCCGTGCAAATATGTTCCCCAGATGCGGCCCTTTTCCGCCTCCAGGCCGATGACGCCGCCTTCGTCCGTCCGGATGCAGGGCGCAAACGCCAGGTTTCCGCCGCCGGTCAGGCCGTGATGAATTTCGTATCCGCAAAGACTCAGGCCCGAAGGCAGGTGTTTCGCCCCGATCCGTTTGAGGATTTTCTCCGGAAACAGACGGGTGGCCACCGGCAGCAGGCCCAGCGCGTCGAGCGCCGATCCCGGAGAAGATTCGATCCCGTCCGGATCATCGATGCGGCCGCCCAGCATCTGGAAACCGCCGCAAATCCCGAGAATCTCCGTCTTCCCGCTTCCGGCCAGATCGAGGATTTTCCGCTTCAGGCCGGTTTTTTCCAGAAAGGCCAGATCTGCCATCACGTTTTTGCTGCCGGGCAGAATGACGGCGTCCGGCTTGCCCGCATCGTCAACGGTTCTCACAACTTTCACGCAGACATCCGGTTCGATTCTCAGCGCGTCGAAATCGGTAAAGTTGGAAATATGCGGCAAATCGACAATCACAACCACAACGGCATCTTCGGAAGGCGCGCTCACGCCGGTCAGGCCTTCCTTAAACCCGACGGAATCTTCTTCGGGCAGTTCCAGACGGTTCAGATAAGGAATCACGCCCAGCACCTTCCGGCCCGTCCATTCTTCAATCTGCCGGTGCGCTTCCGCAAGAAAGCTTTTGTCGCCGCGAAAACGGTTCACCAGAAAACCGGCGACGAGCTTGCGTTCCGCCTCGCTGAAAACTTCCATCGTGCCGATGAAGGAGGCGTAAACGCCGCCGCGGTCGATATCCCCGGCAATGAGCACGGGCGACCGGGCATAGAGCGCCATGTTCATGTTGACAATGTCGTTTTTCTTCAGATTGATTTCGGCGGGGCTTCCCGCGCCTTCCAGAATCACGGCGTCGTATTCGGCGCAAAGCGAGTCGAAGTCTTCCTTCGCCGCGTCGAACGGATGCGGCTTGAAATCGACATAGCTGCGAAAGTCCATATGGCCCACCGGCCGGCCGCGCACAATCACCTGCGACCCCATATCGCCGGAAGGTTTCAGCAGCACCGGATTCATGCGCACGTCCGGATCGATTTTCGACGCCAGGGCCTGCACCGCCTGGGCACGGCCCATCTCTTCGCCGCGGCGCGTCACAAAAGAATTGAGCGACATGTTCTGCGCCTTGAAGGGCGCGACCCGGTAACCGTCCTGAAGCAGGATGCGGCAAAAAGCGGAAACCAGAACGCTCTTTCCGGCATGCGAGCCCGTGCCCTGAATCATGAGCGTCTTTGCTTTTTTCTTCAGATAATGCACCCCGACCTTTTCGCCCAGAACGCTTCCCAGCGCCGCAAGGAGACGTCCGTTGTCTTCCCGCGTCCGGACGGCCACCCGGAAATAACGTCTGTCCAGACCGTCGAAATTATCGCAGACGCGGATGGCGATGCCGGAGGACAGGAGCGCGTCGGCAAGTCTTCCAGCATCCGTATCGGAACGGTTTATTCCGGCCAGCAGAAAATTGGCGCATCCCGGATAAACTTTCAAGCCGGGAATGTTTCCGAGTTCTTTTTGCAGCCACCGGCGCTCCGCATCGACAAAGCTCCGGCTGCGGACGGCATAGTCGGTATCCTGCATCGCCGCGGCGCCCGCCGCCTGCGCCAGCGTATTGACCGACCAGGGAGGTATGATCTTTTTGAGTCCGGCAACGATGTTCCAGTCCGCGGCGGCAAGCCCCAGGCGCAGTCCCGGTATCGCATAAAACTTGGTGAGCGACATCAGCACGATTACATTGGGCGGCCGGTTGATCATCAGGCTTTGCGCCCCGCCGACAAAAGGAAGAAAGGATTCATCCACCACGAATGTCACTTGCGGGAAGTTTGCGGCCAGCTTTCTTATGCCGTCCGGATCGCACAACATGCCGGTGGGGTTGTTCGGCTGCCCCAGGATAACCAGATCGG
>CAZBGE010000140.1:0-6139 GCA_964491435.1 uncultured Smithella sp. | reverse complement strand
ATGATCCTTCCGGAGGCGGAGCAAACACATTGAGCGAATGAATTTTTGAAGAAAATTCTATTCGCGTGATTTTCTTTTTGTTTTTCTGAATCTCTGTAATCATCTCCGGCAGCCGGTGAATATTGTGCGTACCGAAAACCAGATCAACATTTTTCACGCGGCTATGTACTTTCTTGCCCAAATGCTGGGCCAGACAACCGGCGACACCAATTATCAGGTCCTGATTCTTTTCTTTCAAAGCGACGAGCCGTCCCAGCTCGCTGAATGCCTTCTGCTCAGCCTTATCCCGAATGGAACAGGTGTTAACCAGAATCAGATCCGCTTTCTTTGCATCATCCGTCAATTGATAGCCAACATCCGCCAATAATACGGCCATTTGCTCCGAGTCATGCACATTCATCTGACAACCGAAGGTTTCAATATATAAATACTTATTTTCCATGCTCATCCAATTTCTTAACGTATCCCCCGATCCTATAAGGATATTTATTGATTTTACTCAACGCCTAATTTTTCAATGCGGTATTTCAGGGAATCACTAGTCACACCCAGCAGTTCGGCAGCCTTTGTTTTGACACCCTTCGTTTTCTGCAGCGCTTTTTCTATCGCCCTTTTTTCGATCTTCTCCAGCTCAGCGGCCAGATCAATGCCGTGATCAGGAATATCAATATAAAGCTCCGTGGACAACACCAGATTCTCCGGTAAGATAATATTGGAGGTCTCCATGGCGACGCCGCGTTCAATGATATTTTCCAGTTCACGAATATTGCCGGGAAAAGCATATTCCATTAGTAATTCCATTGCATAGGAGGAAATCGTCCTGACTTCCTTTCCGAACTCATGCGCGTATTTTTTAATAAAATGTTTGGTCAAGAGAGGAATATCTTCTTTCCGCTGACGAAGCGGCGGCATGTGGATGGGAATAACATTCAAGCGGAAATAGAGATCTTCACGGAATTCACCTTTTTTAACTTTTTCTTTCAAATTCTGATTCGTAGCGGAGATGATACGCACATCCACTTTAATATCTTCACCTCCGCCAATGCGGCGAAATGTTTTTTCCTGCACGACCCTTAAAAGTTTGACCTGTAAAACAGGCGGCAGTTCACCGATTTCATCCAGAAAAACGGTTCCGCCTTTGGCCAGTTCAAAAAGTCCCGCCCGATCTGCGTAAGCGCCGGTAAACGACCCTTTCATATAACCGAACAGTTCGCTTTCCAAGAGGTTTTCCGGAATGCCGCCACTGTTGATGGCCATGAAAGGCATGCCGGAACGTGAAGAATTGGCATGAATGGCGCGGGCAACCAGTTCCTTACCCGTACCGCTTTCCCCCAGGATCAGGATATTCGCCGGCGTGTCAGCCACTTTGCGAATCGTCGCAAAAATTTTGGTCATTTCCCTGCTGACGCCAATCATTCCGCAAAAAGATGTTTCGGAAATTTCCTTTTTCAAAACCTGATTTTCGGTAACCAAACCACTTTTTAACAAAGCCTGACGAACAATTTTAGGTAATTCATCGACAAGATTGCTGCCTTTTTTCTCCACATAATCGTAAGCGCCCTCTTTCATCGCATTGACGGCGGTTTCACCAGAGGCATAGGCGGTGATCAATATCACGACTGTTTCCGGCCGATCATCCTTGATGGTTTTCAAAAATTCAATGCCGTCAATTTTGGGCATTTTCAAATCGGTAATGACTAAATCATACGCTGTTTTACGGCAGAGATTGATCGCCTTGCCGGGACTGTCGGCCGTTGTTACGTCATATCCTTCATTGGTCAACGTGATTTCCATAAGTTCTCTGATGTTTTGGTCGTCATCCAAAACCAGAATTTTAGCCATACTGTTTCTCCTGTTTAATTCGACATTCGCCATTAATTGCATGGCAGCCACACCGTCATGGATGTGCCCTGATTGATCCGGCTTTCAATTTTTATTTTACCGCCATAGCCGTCAACAATACGGCTGACAATGGCCAAACCCAAGCCGGTTCCCTTTTCCTTATTAGTAAAAAAAGGTTCAAAAACATTTTTTAAATCTTCTTCCGCAATTCCGCATCCGTCATCCGTCACTTTAATTTGCGTATAATCCCTGCTATCTTCCAAATTTACGGTTGTAATTTCAAGCAATAAATTTCCCTTGCCATCGATCGCCTGCAAGGAGTTGAGAATCAGATTCTGAATAATCTGACGGATCTGTTCTTTATTGGCAAAAGCTTTGCTGGGTCTGGAAAATGTTCCAACGATTCTGATGTCTTCCGTCCATTCTTTCGATATTTTTATATTTTCCATTACTTCCTCGGCGATATCATCAACGTTGACCAGTTCTCTGATTTCCGGAACAGGACGGGCCAGCAGCAGAAAATCCCGCACAAAGCTCTCCAGCCGATCCTTCCCCCGCAGAATAATCTGCATCAGCCGCTTATCCGTTTCCTCCATGCGCGCAGTTTGTCCCAGTAATTGAATGGAACCGGTAATGGACGCCAGGGGATTTCTCATTTCGTGGGCAAGACCGGCGGCCATCTCGCCAATTAATGCCAGCCTTTTACTTTTCTCAAGATTTTCCTCCATGCGCTTGACATCCGTCAAATCCTGAAAGATCACGATATGGCCTATCTGTACGTCCTTCCGGCTTTTCAACGGAAAAATCGAGCAACCCAGATAGACTTGGGCGCCTTTTCTGCCCGTGATTTTGATTTCTTTTCTAGCTTTGTTCAGATCCAAGGATGCGGAGTTAAAAATCGATTGAAATTCAGGGAATATATCGTGGAACTCTTGATTTTCAATTGATTCGAATTGAAAGCCGGTAATCATTTCAGCCGCCCGATTAAAAGTCTTGATCTGCCCTTTCAGCGTGGTCGTCATAACACCCGTATCCACTGATTCGATGATGCTGCGGAAGAGAAGATCGAGCTGATCAAAAGCCGATTCCTTCTCTTCCAACAAAGTCCTGGCTTTCTTTTCCTGTTCCACAACAAAGCTGGCCAGGAAAGCCAGGACATAAAACGACAAAATATGGACCAGAATTCTGATAAAAAGGTCTCCCGCTTCAACGGAATAATCACGGCCGGCGGAATAAAAGGTGGGCACGATATTGAAATATTCCAGATCCAGCACAAATCCATAAGCAATGCTGCAGACCGAGGCGTAAATTAACGCGCCTCTGCGCCCCAGAAAAATAGCTGAGTAAATGATCACCAACGAATAGAGCAGAGAATAGTTGCTGCCAATGCTGCCGGTCAAATAAACCAGAAGAGAAATCAGGCAGATATCAACAACCAGCTGGAAATAAATATTAATCTGAAAATACTTTTCTTTTTTTAAAAGCAGTGTATAGACTACGGAAAGGCAATACATCACAATAATAACAGCATAAATCAAATGCAGAAGCTCCGGTGAAATAAAGATGACCGGCTTGACCGCGCCCATAAAAAAAGAAACCAGTAAAAAAACGGAGAGAATAATCACCCTGCTGATAATCAGCAGCTTGAGCCTTTGCCGGTTTATTTTGTCTTGCTCCACATTTTGCGACATGCTTGTTTCCAAAAAACGATGTATTTGCACCTTATTTTTTAATTTTATAATATTTTACAGTTTTTCGCTAATCATTTGCGTTTATTATTATGAAAAGATGACTCGCCGTTTATGAGCAAACCCCTGCTATTTCCCCTCATCGCCCTGATGACCGGCATCGTGATCGGCGATTACTTCACTTTGCCATTTTCTCTTTTGCCGGCCGTGACGCTGCCCGTTTTGCTTGTCCTGCTTTTCCTCCTCCGGATGCGCTGGAACGTCGCCGTTTTTCTTTTTATCCTGTCGCTCCTGATGATCACCGGCATATTCAGTATTCAAAGACCAAGGTATCTGACCAATCAGCCTCAACATATCATTCATCAGACTGATCATGGCCGATTGACGATTGAGGGCGTCGTCCTGTCCAGCGACATCATCCAGCCCGATAAACATTTGCTGGTTGTGGACTGCCGGCGCATCCTGAACAACAATACCTATCTTACTGTAAGTGGAAAGATCCGCCTGAGCGCTCCGGCGGATCTTTCCTTCCAGTACGGCGATTTTATTCGCTTTCACACCATAATTAAAAAAACTCAAAGCTTTCAAAATCCGGGAAGCTTCGATTACGAACGCTACCTCAACCGCCAGGGCATTTATGTTACGGGATTTGTCGCCAATAGCGCCGGCATTATTTTGATTCGGCACAATACGGCAAGTCACGCCAAACTGAAACTGGAAACCTTTCGCTCCTATTTAAAACGCATCATCTACGACAATGCCCCCTCTCCTCAAAGAGAAATCATTGCGGCCATGACGCTCGGCAGTCAAAAAGCAATCCCGCGCGATGTACTCGACAACTTCGCCAAAACCGGCACATCCCACATTCTTTCCATTTCCGGATTACATATCGGTATGGTAGCGGCGGGTGTTTATTTCCTCATATTGATTCTGTTGAAATCTTCCGAATATCTGATGCTCAAATTTAACATTATTAAAATAGCCACAGCCGCCGCTTTTGTCCCGGTTGTCCTTTACGCGCTGGTTGCAGGCATGGGAACCACTGTTCTTCGCGCAACCTTCATGACCTTGGCAATTCTTACCGCCTTACTGATCGGAAAACCAAAAGAACCTTACAATATTCTTTGCGCCGCGGCTTTGATAATTCTAGTCATCGCGCCTGAATCCCTGTTTGATATCTCCTTTCAATTATCTTTCAGCGCGGTTTTTGCGCTTCTCTACATTGTTCCAAAATTCAGCGAGCCGCCATTGCCGATGCCGCCATCAGCACCCTACCCCTTTCAAACTTTTGTTCGCCGCATTTACATTTTCATCCTTGTTTCCGTCGCCGCCACTTTGGGAACCCTGCCGATTATTGTTTATTATTTTAACCGCATTTCCGCCATAACGTTGCTCGCCAACATGTTCGTCGTTCCCCTGCTGGGAATGCTGACGCTGTTCCTGGCGATGATATTTCTTCTCTCAGCCCTCTTTTCTCCCTTGCTGGCCGGTTTACTCATCAAGGCTGCTTCGTTCTGCACCGGCATCGCCATCATGCTCATCAACTGGCTGGCATCTCTGCCCTGGTCTTCATTCAATTGCATAAAACCAAATATCGCCGAGATTGCGCTTTTCTATGCATTTATTTTTCTTTTAATTTCCTCTGTAACGCCCGGTCCTCAACATCACAAGGAATTCCCGGCGCGTCATTCACTGCTGGTTAAAGCGGCGCTGATCATTGTTCTGGCGCTGATTCTTGCAGATACGGCTTATCTGCTTTTAAAGGATAAATATTCCACCGGCCTGAACATAACAGCCATCGATGTTGGACAGGGCGCCTCCACACTGGTCCAATTGCCGCACGGCGTCAATATGCTGATTGACGGCGGCGGTTTTCACGGCAGTTCCTTCGACATGGGCAAGTCCGTGATCGCACCATTTCTTTACTCCAAAAGCATCAGAAAAATTGATATTGTCGTGCTGACACATCCTCATCCCGACCATCTTCAGGGATTACTTCATGTTATCAATAACTTTGATGTCCGGGAAGTATGGAGCACCGGCTGGAAAACGGATGATGATCTTTACCGGTTGTGGGAAAAAGCCATCACGGAACATAGAATAAAAACAAAACATCTGTCCGCGCAATCTCCGGCATGGAATGTTTCCGGCGTTCATCTCCAGTGTTTCTGGCCCTTGCGCCCCCCGGATCAAAATATCCGGGAAACATCCTATGATGAAACCAATGACTCCTCACTGGTGATGAAAATAACCTATGGAACGAAAAGCTTTCTTGCTACGGGCGATATCTCTTCCCGCGTTGAAGATTTTTTGATCAAATCGCATTATAATTTAAAAAGTGATCTTCTCTTCGCGCCTCATCATGGCTCGATCCATTCCAACTCCATGGATTTTATCCGCGCTGTCTCCTGCCATTCTGTAATCATCAGCGCCGGCAAAAATAATGCTTTCCGTCATCCACATCCTGATGTTCTGGAACGTTACAGATCCGCCGGTGTCGATATTTTCCGGACGGATCAGGGCGGAGCGATCTCCATCTCATCGAACGGTCAAGCAATAAACATCACTCCTTGGATCAAAAAGACGGATCCATAACAAACGTCAGCAAT
>CAZBGE010000139.1:0-6493 GCA_964491435.1 uncultured Smithella sp. | reverse complement strand
CCATCCATCTGTTTTTAAATCGGAAATGATATGCTGTCTTGCCGCCGCCCCTGCCTCTTGGCCGAAGATTCGGCAAACTTCAGCGATTCCGGCTTCATGATGACGGATTTTTCTGTGCCTGAATCCGTATTTCTCAGTCCCGGCAAATTCATCCAGCCATAGATGCACATTTGCATAAGATTTGCCGAAGAGGTTCACTGATTCCCTACAATGATCTTCAAGACACGGCATAACGCTACTCCAATTTCTCAAGCGCTTCTAAAATGCGCACCATCGCCAGCGTATCCAATTGACAGTAAGCAAGTAGATTCTTCCTTATTTCTGACAGCTTTTTCTGATCGTCCATCGCCGCTAACATTTTCTGATAGGCATCCATAGCCGCGCCGCCGTCAGCAATTGCCAATCCTTTATAGGAAAGTTCCGGCACCAGGGCCGGCAAAACCTTTTTGATGGAATATGATCCTTTGAATTTCCAGAAGTAAACATCCCTCTGTCGGAAAGGGATCATCAGATCTCGAACATTATTTATCCATTTCCCAATTGTCTTCTTGTGCACAGGAAACTGGGCAGCCAACTCCGTGAGCACCTTCTTTTCAAAGGCCATATTGTAGGTCAGGATGCAGACATCTTCCGGTATATCGGCCAGCAGTTTCTTTAAAAGCGGCATACGCGGGTCAATTCCGGGTTGCGCCAGAAATTCAGTATGAAAAAGTTTGCCCCCTTTCTTTTTCTGGTAGTGCAACGAATACTGGAAAGGAACGTTTTGATAGGGTTTAAGGCCATCGTATGGCGGGATGGCGCTCATGAATGTTTCAAAATCGAGAAAGTAGAGCGGATAGGAAAGTGTTTTGAAAAATGCCCTGATCTTTTTCTTATCAATCGTGTTTTCTTTATTGATCGTTGCCACAACCTGCTGGCGCTGTTTTTCATTCAGCAAATCAAGCGGGATGTCTTTCTGTTTGATTATTCCCTGTGCATACAAATCATAAGGATCGATTCCTTTGCGGCGCAGATCAAATACAGAATTATCCGGAATGTGTCGCCAGCAATATTCCTGAAAATCACATGCATACGGGTCAGAACAATGCGGTCCGATATCGATTTTGGGTAGCTCGCCATTGAGCATTCGCCTCTGCTTCCTCAATTGTTTGACGACAAACGGCTGTTTTGCTTTTACCTGTTTGGTTATGTCCTCGCTGGTGAAGAGCGTTTGAACATCCAGCGTTCCTTTTCTGATATATTCTGCATTGATGTGGGTAATGAATACCTTGTTGACTTTGATCCCCGCGCCGGTAAGCACATGATATTGGAGCGCAGCATCATCCACATAGACAGGATCAAGTTTTGTGCCCGCCTTGACTTCATAGATTTCCCATCCCCGACTTCCTTTGTGCAGGATATCGACTTTTACAAAAACATCCTGATGGCTGAAAGTTGCCTCATAGATGGTTTTCCTTCCCTCTTTAATTTTGCTCTGCGTCAGATCAATTTGTTCCTGATGGGATAAGCCTTCGTAAGGTATTTCAATGCCTCCAGGAAACAACTGCCAAGCCAGGACACCGACGTCTCTTCCACCCTGAAAAATGGCTTCCTGTGCATCGGAAATGTCATCTTTCAGAGTGGGGTTATATTTTTGTAGAAAGAGCGACTTGTGACATTGCAGACCCCGGATATAAAGAGATTTACTCAGATAGTTGCCAGCCTTCTTTTTAGCGGATGACTTCTGCTCCTTGTGTTTGGACTGAATTGCTACCATTGTTTTTGCTCCTTTTGAAAAGAATTATTTATTGTGGCGCTATAATCTCAATACAGAAAATTAGTTTTGGACTGTAGCCGTGCAGTGCAAATAAATCTGTGGATTCATATTCCACCGGGTTCGTTGTAAAAGAAATCACGTTTTTCTTGAATTTCTTCAAGTCCCGGTAATAGCCGAACCATTCCAGAGCATCCTCATCACCATACACATCTTTGCCATAACGGAAGCGCTTAACCTGGTGGGCATATTTCGTTGAGAAGTCTCTTTGCATCAAGTCATCCGAAATACCGACCAATTTACCCTTCATCAAAATATTTTGCAGATGGGGAGGTTGCTTATAATGCATTGAGCTGCGGTGATCACCGATGGTCAGCCTGCCATATCCCTCATAGAATTTATCAACGATGAATTGGTTCTCTTTATTCCAATCGCGGCAGCAAACCTTGAAGTTGGGCAGCAGTTCCATGAGGTAATCATTGCGCATCATCCCGTGGGTCTCTTCCAATCGTTGCACGGCATCCACTTTGAAGCAAAACTCATAGATATTATAGACGACATGCTTCAGGTAAGGCGCATTTTGGCCGCTTTTCTTAAAATGATCAATCTGAAGGATGGGATAAAATGAGATGCTATCGCCGATCCTGTATGTATTTCTTTGTCTTGTATATTCAAATCCGGCCGCGCCTTGGGCAATAAATATTCTTTGCCGTTCTGAGCCCCCTTTGTGGTTTTCCGCAATGCGCTTGTTCTTCTTAATCGGCGTCATTGCTTTTGCCTTGCTGTATTCCTCAATGCTCTGAATCATCCGACCGGGATACTTATTCGGGCAAGCTTCCAGATAATCAATGATGGCGTGATTATCGATCGGACTCATGAATACTTTGCCGTCTTTGGTTTTTACCTCCACAGAGCGTTTTTTTGTTTTATCAAAGTAATACCGCAGATGGACATGGCCCCGGTCTTCATATACGTCGCCATCCTGCGGTTGCCCATGATACAGGATGAATCCACTTTTTAAACCGGGTGCGATGGCCGCATTAAAATTAGGATTGGCAGCCCAATGCCATGTCTGAATGAAATCACATTTCTCACGCCTGGCCAATTCCAATTCCGTATGCTTCACAAGATTTGCCAGCCCACATTTCCGAAACAGCGGGCGCATCTCCAAGTCTAAAACGGCACAGTATTTCTCTTTGTTTTTCAATACGCCCATGACAAGCCAGTTGATGCCGCCTGTGACCTTCATGGCCGAACTGCCAAAACTGATAATCGGTTCAATCAGGAAAGGCTTCAGGGGAATCCGCCAATCGGTATCCTTATGCAACTGAGGGTATTCTTTGCGGAGCTGCCCGATAACCTTCTTAAAATATCCGGTTACACACCAGAATTCAGCCGGTTCAATGACGTTCCATGCATTCGGCTGGATCGTGTAATGACCGCAGCGATCCGGTCCCTCAAAATTTCTAATCCGTATCTGTATGTCCGGCGTAATGCTTAAATTCAACCGCCGTTGAATCCTGTCCCGGCAATATTTTATGATTGGCTCTGTCATCATTTCCGTTGTCATCAGTACAGTACCCCGAAAAAATCGTTTTAAAATGCAAGAAACAGCGTTACCATAATATTCGGCTCATCCGCCGGCAGATTATGACACGTAAACAATTCATCTGCCCCAGCCGTCAGCAGCAATCTTGTTTCCTTCAAAATCTCATTTGCCTGCATTATAGACAGCCCCCAGACCGACATCAGGATTCCCTTTGTCCGCCTGATGCCTGCTCTATTTTTGTCAAGAAACATGGAGAAGTTTTGCCGGTAATGAGCCCTATCAGATGTCATGGATATGGCTTTTACCACTTTGCCGCCAAATAACTGCTTTGTGTCGTAAAGATCATAACCGATCAGTGAGCCTCTTTTGCTTATGTACCATGGCGTGTGGATCAAAAAGATTTGCAAAACCAGTTGCGCCAGTTTGACAGGAACAGAAAGAGACGTGTCAGGAAAAATCAAACATTCATCAGGTAGTGGCTGAATGTCGTCAGCGTCCACTCTTGTCTGATGATCAATACCAACCGTCAACATAAAATATGGCCTGTTCTCATAAAAAGACGTCCGCGCATCCCGCAAACCCGGATCGACGAGCGACCCCACTAGAATGACAAGATGATCTTTATCATCAAAACAGGCCGTTTCGGCGCAGGGATAGGAATGAATACGCAAATGGTTGTGGGGCCTGTCCTGTTCTGATTCAAAAAGACATCCCCGCATTCCCTCGTAAATCCGACATAATTCCTTTGCCGCTCTGTGTCCGGTGTCACCCACACCGATAAAATGCTTGCCTTCTTCCATCAATAATCCCGCATGATTAAGAACTATAAAACTGATTGTTGATTGACCTCTTTGTATTCGCCTATGCGGTACGCCGCATAAAACCAATCGGCCTGTTGCCTTGTTGTGTTTTTTTGACGCGAGCTTCTGCCTCCAGCGCCTGGATCATTTGCTCGTGCGTCACACATTTTTCATCACTGATCGCAAAACGGTCTCGCACAATACGGAAGTCTCCGGGCGTCAGATCATGGATACGTCCAACCAGCTCTTCCTGGTTCCTGTTCACGGGTGTTTTGCATAGTCCGCAAAGCAATTTTTGGTAGAAGATCATATTATCCGCAGGTTTCAGACAGCCAAATCCGATTTTTTGATTAAAACGGCGGACGGAAGCCATATCCAGATCGGCAAAGCGGTTGGTTGTGCAAATCAAAATGCCCCGGAATCTTTCCATCTGCGTCAAAAACTCGTTGGTATGGCTGATTTCCCAGGAGCGAACAGCGCGGTCGCGGCTGAAAAGGAAAGAATCCGCCTCGTCAATCACCAGCACCGCTTCCATTGATTCCGCCTCGGAAAACACCCGGCTGATATTCTGCTCTGTTTCGCCTACATAAGGGCTGACAATATCACTGGCGCGCTTAACCATTAACTCTCTGTCCAGACGCTTGGCGACATAGCGGGCCAATTCGCTTTTTCCCGCGCCGGGCGGGCCGTAAAAAAGGAGATTGAAGTTGCGGACGCCGCTCTTATCAGGCGCACGCAGGCAGCGGTCAAAAGAGTCCAACTGCGCCAGGATAACCGGCAGATTTCCTTCGATGTTCAAACCTTCGATGGAATAATGTTCTTCAATGCGGTCGCCGGTTTTGGGCTTTGTGCCGCCGTTTAAAAGCTTCCAATGCGCATCCAGATTCATGATCATGATTTCTTTAAAGTCAGTGCGAGCAGCCGATGCTGATTCCAGCGCTTTGGTAACGGCCATATTGATGATGGCCGCGCTGACCGGATAGCGCGCCGTCAGTTTGTTGATCTCATCATCTTTGAAAAGTTTTCGGACATGGTGGCGACAAAGCACTGATTCCCACAACGAGAATCTCTGTCTCCGGTTGAATGCCGGAAAATGGACACTAAAGGCAAAACGGCGCAGTACGGAATCTTCAATCTCTTCGATGCTGTTCGTGATCCAGATCATTCGGGCACCCGGCTCTTCCAGCAGTTGATTAAGCCAGCCCTTGTCCTTGATTTCACCGCCGGAGCTCCATGACTCCTCGGTATTGAGCAGACTGTCCGCTTCATCAACGATGATTAAAGATCCTTCGCCATCGTTCGTCATATTCCGGCAGGCAATAATCGCCGTCCTTCGAGTCCGTGTCTGATTACATGAATCGTCCATAATGGCGTAGGCGGGAATTTTTAATTTATTGACCAAACCCAGAGCATAACTTGTTTTCCCCGTGCCCGGAGGACCATAAAGCAGGATATGGTTTGATGATTCCCGTTTGGTTTTGAGAAGGCTAAGGATATGTTCGGTAACGCCGGGATCAATCAGGTGATTCGTCAGAGGAATGGTTTTGCCCGAAAAGCGGACAAAATCCTTCTTTTTCAGCACATCTTTTAATGGTTTCTGAAAAAATCCCAAATAATCATCGCTCAGATTGAAAGAATGATTACTAAATTCAAAGAATTCAATACGCGCCAGCGTCCCGGACAGGATCAAATTGAGTTCCGCATCGGTCATCTGCAGCAAAACCTTCAGATAACGCCTGTCGATAATTTCCTGACAGTGCAGATAATCCACAAAATAATCGTCGGCACGTCGCCAGACCGTGTTGATATAAAGCAATGTTGTAAGGGCTTGTTCCGCATTGGATAGAGCGAACATTTTGGCCAAAGCATCGAGTTTCTTTTCCATTTCGCTTTTGCCGGCATAAGACAGCGTTTTGACACGTTTCGCCAGAACGGTTCGACTGAGTGTGATGAATTCTTTTTGAATTTTCTTTCCCGCGTGCTTGATCATCTGGTAGAAGTCGTCGGAATCATCATCCCGTATATCCAGTTCATCATCCGGGTCAGAAACTGGTGTGTAACGTTGCTTAGAATAAATTTTTTTACTGATAGTTTTCTTAATCTCGGATATTTTCGGCCCCAGAACATATGTCAGCATCTCCACCGTATCTCTGTCCGTCAATGGAAAGACGGCCAGCAGGCGCTCCAGATAAATGCAACATTGGCGCTTGATAAAACGCTCATTTTTGTCGAGATTGCCATGAACCGGTTGCGTGTGATGGACATGCCGTCTTCTTTTCTTGAGCATCGTATGATTTATCCTTTCCGATTTTCCGCACCAAGCCCAACAGGGGAGGTTCGTGCTTTTGGATAAATCATAACACCGGATCGTTCCATTTAGCGGCACGAATA
>CAZBGE010000138.1:0-6568 GCA_964491435.1 uncultured Smithella sp. | reverse complement strand
GGCAGTTCCATGAAACGCACCGGCGGGATGTCCATCTACTTCCCGGCTGATCATATCAATAGCGCCTATAAATACCTGGACTTTAACAGTGCGGAAGGAAGCTGGCTCCAGTTCCTGAAGAAGTTTCTGTCGTGACGCCGGAGGATAAAGAAATGACGATGACCAGAGAGAAAAAATCAAAAGTGAAATCGGCAGAAGAGGAAAACGAAAAAGTCATTACCGGCGTTTTTGAAGGCGGAGGTGTCCGGGGAATAGGCCTCATCGGCGCAGCCGGTGTGTTCCTGGAGAAGGGCTACCGGTTCAACCGTGTTGCCGGAAACTCGGCCGGGTCTATTGTCGCATCGCTTATTGCGGGCGGGTATTCCGCAACTGACCTCAGGCAGATCATGATGGCCCTCGATTATTCCCAGTTTGCAGATAAGGACTGGAAAGACAAGCTCCCGTTCGGAATGGCTTACAGCCTCTTTGCCGAAAAGGGGATCTACGAAGGAAAGTACCTCCGGGACTTCTTGAAAGAGAAACTCTTGAAGGCACCGTATCCGATTCAGACATTCCGGGATGTGAAGGAAAAGGATGGTAGCTACCGGCTCCAGATGATTGCCGCCGACATCTCCCGCGCTAAACTGCTGGTGCTGCCACAGGACATCTCGGATTACGGCATCGATCCCGACGATCTGGAAGTTGCCGATGCGGTGAGGATGAGCGTCAGCATTCCGTATTTCTTCGAACCTGTTCAGCTCCGGTATGTGGACGGAACGGAATGTTTCATCGTGGACGGGGGCATCGTCTGCAACTTCCCCGTCTGGATTTATGATGATGACATTGAGGCGGGAAATCCGCCGGTCGGGTTTAGCCTGGTGGATGACGGGGAGACCCGTCCCATCCATGGGGTGGTGTCCATGTTTGCTGCCATTCTGGAGACCATGCTGGAAGCCAGGGACAAACGGTATATCGCGGATGAGCAATTAACCACCGTCCAGATTCCTACTCTCGGCATTCAGACCTGTGACTTTCATCTCTCCAGAGACAGGCAGGAAGCGCTCTACCTTGCCGGCAGAAAGGCGGCGGTCAAGTATCTCGATGTCATGGGAACAGGAGCAGGATCAAGGTCGGCTGCAAACAGAAACCTGCAAACGCGGTCGCCGGAGTCCCGGAGGCTGCACGACGTCCTCCGGAGACCGGCAAAGAAGCAGTCAGCCAGTAAAAGGGCAATCGGCAAAACAGGCGTTTATGACAGCCTGATCAAAGAAGTAGTGGCTGACATCTGGCCGGGAATTGATTGGCAACTGATCAAGTGCCAGGTCAATCAGGAATCAAGCTTCAATCCCCGTGCCGTGTCTTCCTGTGGAGCCATCGGCCTGTTACAGCTTTTACCGGCAACCGCGCAGGAACTGGGATTCGCCAAGGATGAACTTTACATTCCGGAAAAGAATCTGCGCGCGGGCATCACCTATCTTTACCGGCAGTACTACCGGTTTCCGGAAATACCCAATCTGGTCGAGAGGGTAAAGTTTGCCTTGGCTTCATATAACGGTGGGCGGGGATACATTAACGCCGCGTTGTCTTTGGCCCGGAAAAGCTCCGGTCCCTGGCGCGAATGGAACTATGCCAAAGCGTTTCTGGCCCATCCTGCATGCCGGGTTAACGGTCATCATCCCGACTATGGCCAGATCATCGGCTACGTGGATCGCATCTGGAGCAGCTACACGGTATTGCCCGCAAGGAACGAACAAGTGATCATAGCAGAAAAAATAAAGCGGCCAGGCCGCTGATTGAATCCCAAAGGAAAGGAGGTGAAAAACAAATGAGCAAAGCAATCGTAGCAGCGACGCCCGGCAAGGGAGAGCTGGTGGATTACGTTTCCGCAAAGGCTGATGGACTGACCAAAGACGCCGTCAAATCGGTGGTCGATGCAGTAGTGGACGCTTTCGTGGACTTTCTGTCCAACCAGGGCGTGCTGCGCATCCAGAATTTTGGCACATTCCAGATGCGGAAGATCGAAGCCCGCAAGGGACGTAACCCGAAGACCGGCGAAACCATCGACATCCCGGCCACCAAAAAGGTCGCCTTCAAGATGTCCGGCGCATGGAAAGCCGATCTCAACAAGGCGGCAAAGAGCCGCGCTGCAAAAAAGGCGTCGGCCAAGGCGTAGTCAAAGGCGCCGCAGGACAATGCGGCGGAAAACGGGTGACGGCTGTCCCAAAGGAGGAAAAGACGGCCGTCACTTTTTTACACATCAAAAGAAAGGAGTTTCAACATGGCATACAAAGTAGTGACCAGAGCGCCGACGGCCAAAGACATGGCGTCCATTGTTGCTGAAAAGCTGGGGGACAAGACGCTTGGCAAACAGGGCGTTGACGCCACCGTAGCGGCCATGCAGGAGATGCTGACCTCCCAGGGGTGCATCCATCTTCCCGGATTCGGCGTGTTCGCGCTCAGGAAAGTCCGGGCGCATAACGGCAGAAATCCGCAGACGGGAGAAAGGATTTACATCCCCGCCTGCAAGCGGGTCTCTTTCAGCATGTCCAAGGCGTGGAAGCGCAAAGTGAATCCGCAACTCGTCAAAACGTAACGGAAAGGAGTTTTATCATGGCATACAAAGTAGTTTCTGCAAAGCCGACGATCACGACCCTGAGAACCATTGTGGCGGGGAAGCTCGGCGACAAGAAGACTGCGCATCAGGCGGTGAATGCAACCATTGAAGCCTTCCAGTCCCTGCTGACCGGAAGGGGTCAGATCAAGCTGCCGGGCTTCGGCACGTTCTCCATGCGGGACATGGCCGCGCGCACCGGCAGGAATCCCCAGACAGGACAGCCGCTGCCGCTGCCCGCCCACAAGAAGGCGGGTTACCGCATGTCCAAAACATGGAAAAGCAAGGTGAATAACCGGGCATAGACCTGAAGGAGAAAGAAATCATGTTCAAAAAAATAGTCATTGCCTTGATTGTCCTTATCTTCACCGTCACATCCGTGCATGCGGCTACGACGGTGAAGTTCTCTCCGCAGGGCGGTATCGGCCCAAAGTTGGTCAGGATGTACCAGGGCGCAAAGTCGGACATCAAGGTTGCCATGTATTCCCTCACGGTCAAGGGACAGGCCAACGCGCTCATCGCAGCCCACCGGCGTGGCGTGAAGGTGCAGGTTATTCTGGACACCAACCTGGGGCGACAGAAAACGAGCATGGGTAAAACGCTGGCCAGTGCGGGCATACCGGTGCGCCATGTCGGGCCGTCCGGAGGATCCATGCACCACAAGTTTATCATCGTAGACGGCAAGTCCCTGGCCACGGGCAGTTACAACATCAGCAACGACGCGGAAGACCACAGCAACGAGGCCATGCTGTTCATCACGGACAAAAAGGTGATCGCCGTCTTTGCCGGTGAGTTTGACAAGCTGTGGCAAAAAGGAAAGCAGGTGCAATAATGGAAGCTCTTTTAAACCTCAGGCATGTGTCCATCGTCAAAGGCTACCTGGAGATGGGCGCACTAGCCACGTTCTTTATCCTTGCCCTGGTTTTGCTCTACAAATACTTTCAGGGCCTGATGGGAAAGAAGAAACACGGATTAAATGACGAAGCGGTTTGCATCGATCTTTCCGGCCATGACTTCTTTGCCAAGATCGATGTGACGATTTCTCATGTCATTCCCAACATCAAACTGGCCAACAAGGAGAAGGAAGCCTGCCTGATCGACTTCATGCTGATCCTGTCTCGAACCTTCTACGGATGTTTCAGCCGGGTTGTTAAGGAAAGCGATGCGCTCAGGCACCTATCCGGCGAGGTGTGGGGCCGCTACATGGTCGAGAAGCTGATCGACTGCCTCGCGCACGGCCAGGACGAGGCAAGAAGAAACGGCATCCCGGAGGCTTTCATTGCCGGGTTCAACAACGCCCAGCAGGCCAAGATTGTCCAGGTGTCGGAAATGATCAATCTCTTTTCCCGTTCCACGTTTATGGCGGACAATCAAACAAGGCTTTCGGCAGTGCTCGATGCCATCCAGGCGACGTTCTTTGCCATCCTCTTCGATGCGGAAAAGACCATGGACGCCATGAACGGAGAAATCATGGAAGCCCTGAAGGGTTACAAAAGGAAAGTCAGATGACGTTGGGTGAAAAGTATGTTGAGAGGTTTGAAAAGAATGCTGGTTTGTGTCTCTTTAAGCTTGTTGATCTTCATATGTCTGATCGGCAACAGCGACGCCTTTGATTTCCCCGCTGCCGCTTGGCACAGGGGCGACACGTCGTTCGCCCAGGAAAATTCGCGGCCGCCTTGGTCAGGGCCCTCCAGTCGGACTCTCCGAATATCGAAGTGGACATAAACGACTTTATCGATCAAAATGGCAACAGGGTGGGTCTGGTTTCGCATGATTACAGGATGAAGAGGGCCACTGGATTGAAAGGGGCTTTCAGCGATCAATATCATGATTTGTTAATACTGCCGAAGAATCATGCCAATCAGGAATTAGCACCCGAACCCTTCATGACCGTTATTGATCTGTTTGAATTAATCAAGGCCAGAAAAGAACAGGGTGTCACGCCGATCGTTTCCCTGGACATAAAAGATGAAAGCAAAAATGCCGGGGAGTTCGGCCAATGGGTCGGCAGCCTTATCTGCAAATACAATTTCCAGGATCACGTCTTTGCCTCTTCCTTTTTCAAGAGTAACGCTTTCGCTGTCAAAGCGGCTTGCCCGGACTGTCTGGTGGGAGGCCTCATCTTTAATGATCACTTTATTCTGAAATATCTCGATTACCGCCACTCATCTCTTGATCTGACAACCTTGAGCGAATGGACTTTCTTCCTGGGATTCTGGGGCAAGAAAGAATTTTCTCACGATTTCATTCTCATTCAGGACGATATTTTCTTTGCGCACCCGGAACTGGCTGATTACTGGAAGACTGTACGCGGGGTTAAATTTATCGGAGTTTTTGTTTATAACAAGGACCGGACTTATACCGCTGCGGAATGGGAACTGCTCAAGAAAGTGGACTGGCTGGAACTGGACCCGCCGCAGATGAAGCAATACTTGAAGATGAAATCACGCCAATAGAAGCTGGTCTTTTAATCTCTTCGTGTCATATTCCCCGAAGCTTACTGCGGGGTAGTTCATTTTGTGTTCATCCGGTTGATGTGTACTTTTACGTATAGCACCTACAAGTCAGTACATTTGACGCTCTTGTTAAATCAATTATTACGGGAAGAAAGTGTGCATATTCCGGAAAACCATTCGCCGATCATTTAAGGACTGTTCATTTATCATCAATGTCTTTTTGTTTCTTATCCGCCTGAAGTATAAAAAGTCAACAGGACTGTTGTTCAATTTTTTTCATATTCTGGAATCTGCAATTCAATCCTCATGTTTTTCGGCGTCCATCTTTCAGCCGCTATCTCTGAATACGTTTTTTGTTTATTGTAATCTTTCTGACATTCTATGGCATGCCATTTATCATTCTCTTCCCGCCATTGCAGCGCCTTCTTTTGCCAGATAAGACATGTTGAATGCAGCCAGAATTCCAGTTCGGATGAAAAAGGTTCGTTTACATGCATCGACGAAATTAAGGCCACAAGTCCTTCCACATCCCGTTGTTTTTTGTCAGCATGAAGCAAAATAATCGGTGCTTGTTTTCCGCAAACCATTCCATGAATATTTCACAGATGCTGAAATCCGGATTTCTTTCCTTAGTCATAAGACACCTCTTCTTGGCTTCAATAATGATAATAATAGTTTAACTGAACAGTTGCCCGTATCTGTCCGACACGGAGCAAGTCTTCCCAGACAAGTCCCAAATGGTCGTAAAGCTCATGAAACAACCAGCACAGATGCAAGGGTTTTCCATCTTTATCCCTGATCAGATGAGAAGCGTCATTCCAGGAGGCGTTGGGGTCGTATTCATCGAATGAATGATCCATGCTCGCCATAATGTTGTCGTCCTCATCGCTCCATTCCGGGTCGTCCTCCTTCAGCAAGAAATCTATCTCGCAGGATAACTCTCCTTCCGGGTGATCTTTATGTATTTGCCCGTATCTTTCATGAATGGACTTCTCCACGTCCATGAGTCGTTTATTCAGGGCCTGAAGTTTTTCCTGCTGCTCATCGGTCATTTCCCAATAGCATGGAAACTTGTCCAAATTAAACAAGACACCCTCGGCGTCAGCGCCATTCCATACCTGCAGAAATTCGTCTTTCAAGCGAATGACGGTTCTCCTGACCAGCTTGAAGAGCATGGAGTTTTCATCGTATGCGCTTCCCTTTTTAAACCCGGGATTATCCGATATCGTTATTTCCATCAGCTTACCGCCATCTTTGTAAAGCAGTGTCGGTTCCGCGCCTTCGGGAAAAGCTTCCTTTTTCGCCACCCAGAATTCCGTCGGGATGCCGATGCGGGACAAGCGACAGCAATGCATAAGATACTTAGCGTTCTTTACAGCGATAATGTTGTTCATGACACATCCCTCCTTTCTCGATTACTTGCCTGAAACTCTGACATGCGTAGAGCTAGCTCTTGGCGCTGAGCTTCTATTTGAACTCTTCATTTTCAAGCTGCTTTGGCTGATGAATGATTCGGGATTAA
>CAZBGE010000137.1:0-6571 GCA_964491435.1 uncultured Smithella sp. | reverse complement strand
TCATCGCCAGTTCCACCTGCGTCGGAATGTCCCGGACGGTCGGATAGGAAGGAAGCCCGAGGATTTCCTTGACAGTGGGATTCACGGGGTGAATGGCGCCCTTGAAACCAGCTTTCAGCAGATTGCGCAGGATAATGTTTCCTCCTTTGCCCGGACTGCGGGAAGCGCCGATCACGGCAATGGAAGAGGGAGCAAAAAACGGCGCGATGGATTCCGAAGCGGGAGACTTCCGAAAACGTTCCGGACGGATGTTGGTCAGGCGCGCCAGGACATCCACGGCAACAACGCCTTCCGGGGAAGCGATGAGGGGATTGATCTCCATTTCCAGAATATCCGGCCTGGCGTTGATCAAGCGCGCAAGCGCGGCGATCGCAGAAGCTATGGCCTTGATATTCATAGGTTTTTGAGAACGGTAGCCATCCAGAAGCGCAGCGCCTTTCAACCGCCCAAGCAAAGCCTCCGCCGCCTTTTCGTCCACCGGCGCCAGATCAATGGCCGTATCCCGAAAAATTTCCGTAAAAATTCCTCCAAAACCGACCAGCACCAATGGACCAAACACAGGATCACGTTTCACCCCCAGGAGCAGCTCGATACCCGGCAGGGCCATCTTCTGCAGCAGAAACGAATGCGGCACGCCGGAAAACGTATTTTCCATGTCCCGGATGGCTTTGGCCAAAGCTGCTTCATCCCTAATATTCAATACCACGCCACCCCGCTCGGTCTTATGCGGAACTGCGTCGGAGCAAATTTTAAGCGCAACGGGAAAACCCAGCCGATGCGCGGACACCGCGGCCTCCGAAACATGATGGATCTGAGCATTGTCCATCACCGGAATTCCTGATTGTTTTAACAGGGCCGCCCCATAAAACTCATTGAGTATTGTCATTTTGTCTTTCAGCATGCGCACACCTCCTGATTGCCGTTTGCCTGATATAGGAAAAGCATGAGTGCCTGTCAATGAAAAAACGGGAACCGCCTGTATGAAACGCCGGGGCTGGTTTGGATATTTATCTTCCGGTGTGCATGGCGCTTTGCGGCCGGATGAAGCCTAGCATTTCAAGGCAGTCAGGTCATTGATGATCGCCTGGTAGCTTTGATATCTCTTCTCGGGATTTTTTTCCAGCATTTTCTCTATAATATCAGACAGATCGCTGGAAAGGACGGGATTGATTTTCTTTATCGGAACCAATTCCTCGTTCAGGTGTTTCAACAGGATGGTTTCCACGGAATCTCCGTTAAAGGGAGGCGCTCCCGTAAAAATATGGTAAAATGTAGCACCCAATGAATAGATATCGCTGCGAAAGTCCAACTGCCGCCCCATAATGCATTCCGGAGACACATAAAGCGGCGAGCCAAGACCTTCGGATGCTCCTTTTTTGTCCGTTTCGTCTTTGACAATGGCGACGCCGAAGTCCACAATCTTTAATGTGCCTTGATCATTAATCATGATATTCGCGGGTTTGATATCCCGATGGACAATCTTTTGCTTGCTGACAAAATCGAGCGTCCGGCACATGGTAATAAGGTATTCCATACCATCCGCCGCATGGAGATTTTTCCCGCTCCTGATGAGATCCGATAACGTTCCTCCACTGATGAGTTCCATGGCGAAGAAAAGAACATCGTCTATTTGTTCAATGTGATATATTTGCGCGATGTTGGGATGAGTCAGCCGGGACACCAGCCGCGCCTCCTGGAAAAACATATTCCTGTAAGACTCAACTGCTGAAAGATTGTAAGAGATGATTTTCAGGGCGACATTCCTCTCCAGAATCACATCCCATCCTTTAAAAACTCCCCCCATGCTGCCGGCGCCGATAAAGGACACAGCCTTATAATTGCCTAATTGTTTTCCAATCAGGCTGCGGTAGAATTTAATTTCCAGCGCCTTCCCGCCTCTTGATTCACCGGAATCCAATAACGGGTTGACATCGACACGCTGCGTCTTGCCGCCATCCGCCTGTTTGACCATGTTGACGTCGATTTTTTTCCCGGCTGGTTTTTTTTCAGCGGCGGCGGTTTTTTTCCTGGAAACCATCAGATTGGCGAGATGGTGATACATTTCGATCCATTCCTGAGAAGTTTCGACTTGCACCCCTATCTCCGCTGAAAGCTGATTCTGGCTGATTGAAATATGCTTGATACGGCTGTTGACAATACATTTTCCCTTGGGCAGCAAAGCTTTAATGTAAAGAATCATGCCCAGTCTGCCGAGCAGAGATGTTCCCAGCATTAATCCCTGTTCACTGATGTTGATGACTTGACCGGGCATCCAGAGAATGGCGTCACGGGACAACTCAATGTTCAAAGGTGTTTTTAAAAAATTTCTTTTACTGTCCCGGCGCTCTGACGATTCCGGAGCACCGGCATCCGCCTGTTGCACCAATGGTTCAGGATTTTTATCTGGAGGCGCCGCAAAGACTTTTTCCCTGGCGGCCATTGAGGGAATCATTTTGCCGATGCGTTCCATTAAAACCCCGGAGAGATCTTCTTCCGGATTATAGGCAATAAAATCTGCCGCTCCCATTTCAAACGCTTCCAAAACCTTTTCCACCTCTTCCTCCACGGTGGAATCAGCTTCTCCCGCGTCTAATGCATTGTCGGCTTTCTCATTACTTGGGGCCGATTCGAAAAACACGAAAGGAATCTTGCTTAAGAGGGGACTGCTCTTAAGAAATCTGAGGAATTCACGGCCGCTGAAATCCTCCAGCTCAGTGTCGGAGATGATGAGCACTACTGTGTTGCGGGACAACAAATTTAAAGCATTACCCATCGTTGTCGCAGCAAGGACCGGATACCCGGCGTCGAGAAGAAATTGGCTGATGGTCTTCAATAATTTCTTTTCACGATTAACTAAAAGTATGTAGCTTTTAATGTCCATAGAGCCCGGCATGAAAATATCCAGTAATGATTTAAAATGACACTTCCTCCAAACGGCCTGCCCGCATATCGGATGATAAAATGCATTTATGGTTAAGTGTTTTTCGGTCTAATGCAGACATGCAAGGCGAACGACTCATTCCCCACATGAAATATGAGGACGGCTACCGATGTATTTTGCAAGTAGCCAATCTGGTGTCCGGGACCGACAACAACAGAAGGCAGCGAAATTTCAAAATGGTAGGGCGTGCCGACAAATTCTTTTTTCGTGGAGCCGCTGATCATGTTGATAATTTCACTGACGCCGTCATGGATCAATTCCGCATCGATGGAATCCTCCTCCGCTCCCATCATCTTCGCGATGATCGTTTTTGCCAGATCCCAGTAAAACGTAACAACAAGAGTTCCCTCTGCATTTCCGGAAAGTCCCATAATGCCGGAAATATCGCCGAATATTCTGATGGTATTGGAAAAATAGACTTTCCTGAATTCCACCGTCAAACCGGCCATGGTCTTCAGAACGTGGCAGGTATTGTTGATAAAAGGTTGCAAATATGCAATTTCCTCGGCCAGCGGTTCCCTGGAGGGAGCTAAATAACCCTTAATAATGTGCTTGCAGGCAGGTAACGGATCCAGCAGAGACAGAGCTTCGGTAGCTCCCGCGATAACATACGGTTGCAATGAAATATCTTCCTTTTGTCCATGAATAAGCATAATGGGAATATTTTGGAAGTTACAGGCATAACGCAATTTTCGGATTTGCTCGACAACATGCGCCTGATTTCTTCCCATCCAGAGAATAATCATATCGCAATCGTCTATGACCAGTCCGTCATGAAATTTTTCATATCGAATGTTCCCGTTTTCTCCCAGCAGCCCCGAAACAGTTTTTTCGACTTTTGGGCTGCAATCGATTCCAAGTATTTTTTTCATAAAAACAACCTCCATTTCCTGTTCATGGTAAATAATTATACTCGCCTGATGGAATACTGAGGCAGCAGTTGCGGCAATCGTTTTGCCGCGAGGGCTCGCGGTTCTGAATAATAATGCGCGCCGGTTCCTATTTCTTTCTTAACACACGATGAACCGCATCAATAAGTTGATCCGCGGTAAAGGGTTTTGTCAGATAACCTTGAGCGCCTGCGCTGATTACTGCCTGAATCCTGTCTTCTTCAGACTCTGTAGAGACCATCAACACGGGAATGTTTTTAAAACGATCATCGCTCCGCATGCTTTTTATAACATCAATACCGTTTAAAACAGGCATATTCCAGTCAAGAAGCACCAGATGAATATCCTGGTCATTGGCCTCCAGAACATTCAGCACATCCTTGCCGTTGCTTGCCTGAATCGCATCAAAACCAATCGACGCAACCGCCTTTTCGATGAGATTGCGCACCAAACGTGAATCATCCGCAACAATTAACTTCATCACCGTTTCCCCCTCGTTTATGTTGCTTGAAGTTATAGGAAGAACCTGCTTGGATGTCAATGACAATTTGTTTCATAAAAACAGATGAATAATCAGGAAAGTTGTTTCCTGTTATGTCCTTGAAAAAAAAATATAAATATTATAATAAATAAGACATTCGCAACACCGGAAGAAGGAAAGACAGACATGATTTTAGGCCAGGAACAGCTTGATAAAATAAATAATACATTAACTGAAAACCTTATTGATTGCGGCGTCCGGAGTGTAATGTTGATTGATACCGCGGGCAATGTGGTCGCATCGCTTAATTACGGAGACGAAACCATCGACTTGTATTCGTTGGCGGCGCTGGCTGCCGCAAATTTTGGAGCTATGAGTTGCATTGCCAAAATCATTGGCGAAGAGAGATTTTCTCTTTTATTCCATAAAGGTGAAAAGGAGAATATTTACTTTTGCGAAGTAAATGAGGAATTGCTGCTGGTGAATATTTTCAATAATCAAATTTCGCTCGGTTTTCTCAGGCTAAAAATGTCCAAGGTGATCGCGGAATTGCTTGAAATATTGGCCGTATAGTCAGATGGCGTTTCCGTGCGCCTGTTCAGGAAAATCATGGCCGCATCAGGACTATGAAAAAGCAGGGGGTATCAGGTTGTCGTTCATTAATTTAAAAGATAAAGTTATCCAGGCCAAAGTCGTTTATTATGGTCCGGGAAGATGCGGCAAAACAACGAATTTGGAATATATATACGAAAAATGCCGGACCCAGGTCAATTCAGAGATGGTTACGGTTAAAACACAAGGAGACCGCACGTTGTTTTTTGATTTTTTCCCCCTGGATATGGGAAAGATCGCCGGTTTTGACGTCAAAATTCAACTCTACACCGTCCCGGGGCAGGTTAAGTATGACTCCACAAGACGACTCGTTTTAAAAGGTGTTGACGGCGTTGTTTTTGTTGCGGATTCTACGGCGGAGCGCCGTAGCAAAAATATTATATCCATTCAGAATCTGGAAGAAAACCTCAAACTTTACAAAAAGGATATTCATGATATTCCGCTTGTTATTCAATACAACAAAAGAGACCTGGCCAAGGAAGGCATTGAAATTCTGGATATTGATACAATGGAAAAAGATCTCAACGCGGACTTGAAAGTTCCTGCGTTTGAAGCCAGCGCCGTAGCAGGGGACAACGTCGTCGTGACCCTCAAAAAAATTATTTCCCTAACAATGGCGTCTCTGCAGAAGCAACTTAAATAGGAGCAATGAAATGACCAGTAAAGAAGATTCGTCTTTTCTTCAGGAGTTGGACAGTCGTCTCGACAGCCTCTTTGGTGAAGACACGAAGCCGATTAAAGAAAAAGACAGTGTAGCTCCTCAATCAGAGATAGAAACATCAGAGATGGAAACGGCCACCGTCAGCATCAAGACGGAAGATACCCTGGAAATGGAGGACAGCCGTAACATTACCATCGATCAGGAAACAGACATGGAAATGGAAGCCTCTGCGGGCGAACCGCCGGCTCAGGCTCAATCAACCGCCGCGGAAATTGACAGACGTTTTTCGGAAATATTCGGCGATGGCGACAAAACTCTCCGCGCCGGCCAAGAAAATGAAAAACCTGAAGAAATAATCGTTTCTGAACAAGATGGACAGCATGAAAGCAGCGGCGCCGTTTTTCCGCCGGAGAAAATCTCTCCATCGGCGGCGCCTGTTGAGCATGCATCCATTGATACTCTTAAAAGCATCGTCTTATCTCTGGAATGGGAAATCAATGACCGGATTTTGCAGCAATTGGAAGACGAGCTCAATTTATTATACCTGTCCTACGCGGACAATCGCATTATTCAGGGATTATTAAGAATTATCCGATTTGTGGGCAGATACCTGCGGATGAGGGGAGAAAGCTCCGATCAGGATTCCATTAATTTGCTGCTGTCCGTCTACGACCATCTGGAAAATGTCATGGCCTCGAAATGGATGACAGACGATGAAAAGCGGCAATTTCTCATAGAGAGCATTCGGCATTATCGGTATTGGGTGGAAAGAGCGGATCTGGAAAGCCCTGCCGGATCTCCCACCCCGGAAACTCCCGCGGACGAGATCATGCATCTTGAAATGGAGTCGCCGGAATACAGAACCAAGACAGAAACAACGTTCGAAACCGCACCGCTTCCTGAAATGGAACCGGAACTGAAAGAGGAAGAACCTTCCTTCCCGGAAGTTGCCGGAGAACAGCGGGCCGCTGAACCGGAACAGACGG
>CAZBGE010000136.1:0-6607 GCA_964491435.1 uncultured Smithella sp. | reverse complement strand
GGTTTTCCGTTCCGGCCAGTTCATCCTGCAGCTTCAGAAAGTTCTGATTCGCTTTCAAATCCGGATAGCGTTCCACTACCACCATTAACCTGCTCAGGGCGCCGGATAATTCATTGTTGGCGGCAATCTTGTCGGGAACGGTTCCGGCTCCTCCGACTTTGGAGCGGGCATTGGTTACCTCCACGAGAACATCTTTTTCATGCTTGGCATAACCTTTTACCGTCTCTACCAGATTGGGAATCAGATCATAACGGCGCTGCAGTTGATTTTCCACCTGTGACCAGGCCGCCTTGATCGCCACGTCCATTTGCACAAACCGGTTGTAGTTGCCGGCAAACATTGAATATAAAGCAATGGCCAGAATAGCAATGACCGCTACGACAATGATAATTTTCTTTCCTGCTGACATTTTTTTCCTCCAATATGTAATATTATTTTAACCCATCAATGATGACACTGGCTTTTTCCGCTTCCCGCAGGTATTTCTTAAATACATCAATGACTTCTTTACCGGAAAGTTTATCCGCGCCATGTCGGATTTCAGAACACAACATAAATATGGATGCATCAATTGTAAAGACCCTCTTCATCTCCAACATGGTTTCCCGCTTGTCCCGGGGAGTCGGGGTCTGCTTTAAATAAAGCATGGCATTAAAAATGGCGACAAACGCCGTCAGCGACTTGCCGATCAGTTGCCTGATCTGGCGCACCGACCCTTCCGATTCCAGGTATCCTTCCCGCAGCAAAAGGATTTTCGATTTCAGTTCACGTTCAATCTGTAATCGCAGATCTTCCGGCTTGAAGACCAGTGGCTCCAGAACATTTTCACCATGGATTAAAACGGAATTGTTTTTCATGTTGAGAAATTCAATCGGATACGCATCCAGTGACGAAGAAATGAAATCTTTCGTCAATACCAGCGGTACGGCCACATTGCGTTTTCTCCAGCTTTTCACCAGAGAAAAGGCGTTTTCCAAGCGGTTCATGCCTCCCGGCGTTAAAACCACCAGAATATTAATATCCGATTTTCCTTTCACATAAGCGCCGCTTGCCGCGCTTCCGTAAAGCATTAATGAAATCAAGTCATTTCCAAATGCCTGGAGGTAGTCTTGGGTTAAAGGAACGAAAATGTCCTGAGGCTGATCTGGTATTTTTCCCATTTTTCTTTTCCTCTCTCTGTATTAAAAATCGCGCCCCGCTCCGCCGCCGCCGCTCATTCCCCCGCCGAAGCCGCCAAATCCACCACCAAATCCACCGCTGCCCCCGCCCCGGCCGCTCCCGCTCATGAGTAAAAGCAAAAGCCAGGGCAGCATTTCCCGTCCGGTTCGTGTGCCCAAAAGCACGGCCGCGGCGATTAAAAAGAAGATAATGCCGAAGATATTAACGCCTTTGTTCTGCCGGCGGGTATCTGCCCGGTAAGGTCCTGGGACTCCTGTCAACTGCACCCCCGCCTCTTTCGCAATGTAGGAGCCGCATACCAGCATCGCGTTATAAAGTCCTTTTCCCGTCTCACCCGTTTTAAGATGCGGCACAACATATTGGTCCAGAATTTCGCCAACCCGGCCGTCCGGCAATACTCCTTCAACTCCATAGCCGGTTTCAATGCGAATTTTCCTTTCCTTAACCGCCAGAAAAATCAAAACCCCTTTATCTTCACCTTTTTTTCCGATCCCCCAGGCCTGATACAACCCATTGACATACAGAGAAATTTCTTCATTCTGTCCCAGTTCCGGCATTGTGGCCACCACTACCGCCGCGCCTGTTTTTTGCAGAATTTCCCGCGCCAGGGATTCCATTTTGGCGGCGTTGGCCTGGTCAATGACGCCGGCGAAATCATTAACGGCTGTCCCCCGGTGGGGAGGATATTTTTGTGCCAGGGCGCTGTTGGCCAAAAAAATCAATATGGCGACCAGAAAAAGAGCGGCCCCCAGAGGAAATCGTCTCATAAACTCTTGATATATTTTAAACATTTTATTTGCTGTACATTTTTCCATTTGCCGGAACTATTGCTGAAAGTTTCCTTGCTGTCAAGGCGGATTCTGATCTTGAACCGGGAATTTTTACTTTTAATAAAAAGCGATACCAGATGGCATACTTACGCACTACTTAAGTCCGGCGTGCCGGGACGAAAAGAGCATTTCTATTGACCGGATGGCAGGAATTTGTATTATAGAGCAGCCTGTATAAAAAGAGAGGATATATGCTGAAATACTTCATCGCTTTCATGATTTGCATTATGGCCATTTTCAACGCTCCGCCGCAGATTGACGCGACGGACTTGTGCTGCATTGGCAAAGCCAGAAAAGATGTCCGAGGCGTATGCGTTGTCAAGAATTTTCAGGAAGGACGGATTTGCCTGGAAGAGATCAGTGACGGAAGGTCTAAATCCTGCTGGGGACTATCCGGATGCTATGAACTGAAGGATCACGGCCAGGCCAAAGCAGGCAGCCATGTCATCGTTACAGGCTGGCGCGCCGGCGACATGAAATGCTACCAGGGACCCAACTGCGGCAAAGTGATGCTTTCCGAAGGAAATTGAAACTGGGGAGGACAGCCGGTTTTACGGGTTTGATATCAGCTATTGTTTGCCGGGCTGTGCAGAATTTTGAAAATCATTTTAATCCATCCGCCTGTCTCTAAACCTTCAGAGCCGCCTGCCGGTCTGGCCAGGCTGTCCGCCTGCCTGAGCGCTAACTTTATTGAACACAGGGTGATTGACGCCAATCTGGAAAGCATGCACTATCTGATGCGCACCTTTGTCAGAACAGGAACGCCTGCCGGCCGCTGGAGTCTGCGCGCCTGTAAAAATCTGAAGGGAAACCTGGCCGCTCTGCAAAATCTGGTTACTTTCGGCAACAAAAGCCGTTACTCCCGCGCTGTAATGGATGTCAATCATGTCCTGAATCTCGCCGGCCAACCCCATGTGAATCTTTCACTGTCTGATTATGCAGATCAAAGGCTTTCCCCGGTAAAAAGCTGCGACTTGGTCCGGGCAGCGGAAAATCCCGCAGACAACCCTTTCTATCCTTACTTTTCCTATCGCCTGAATGAAATACTCGACCAATCTCCCGATTATATAGGCTTTTCACTTAATTTTTTAAGCCAGGCGCTTTGCACGATGGCCATGATCGGCTTTATCAAGCAAATATCCCCACGGCAGAAAATTATCCTGGGCGGCTCCCTGACAACTTCCTGGGTTCAAATCACCGGACGAACGAATCTTTTCCCTGGCTTTGTTGATGAAGTGGTGGCGGGCGCGGGAGAAAAAAAATTACTGTCCCTCTTAGGGAAACGAGAAATACATGGAGGCGCATCAACGGATTATCGTCTGCTCATGGATCATCGCTATCTTTCCCCTGGTTTTATCCTGCCTTACAGCGGGGCGCGCGGCTGCTGGTGGCGAAAATGCTCTTTCTGTCCGGAAAAAGCCGAAGGCAATCCCTATCAACCTCTATCTGCTTCTGACGTTACAAAAGAATTACCGGAACTTGTCCGTCAAACGCGGGCCACCCTGATCCACCTTTTGGACAGCGCCATTGCTCCCACGCTTTTAAAAGCGCTGGCCCAACAGACACCGGGCGCGCCCTGGTATGGTTTTGCCCGTGTTACTGAAAAGTTAGCTGATGAGGATTTTTGCCGGTCGTTGAAAAAAAACGGTTGCGTGATGTTGAAACTCGGCATTGAATCCGGCGATCAAAACGTTCTCGATCTGTTAAACAAGGGTATCAATCTGCAGATGGTTTCGAAAGCGCTTGCCTCATTGAAGAACGCCGGCATTGCCACCTATTGTTATTTTCTATTCGGCACGCCGCCGGAAAACCAAGCGGCCGCTCACAAAACGATGGATTTCGTTTGCCGCCACGCCGGCTTCATTGATTTTCTGAATCTGGCAATTTTTAACCTGCCGGTTGGCAGTCCGGAAGCGCAAAACCTTGCCACGGACGATTTTTATGACGGAGATTTGTCCTTATACAAGAGCTTTGAACATCCGCAACGCTGGCATCGATCACATATTCGTAATTTTCTTGATAAAACATTCAAAAAAAATCCTGCGGTAGCACCAATCGTGAAACGCACTCCCGAATTTTTCACGTCCAACCATGCGCCTTTTTTTGCTTTTTCAAATAAATAATTTATCTCTATTGACAACGCCTAGATGTTGTGGTTAACCGCATCCATCATACTATATATAGTGTTCATTTATTTAAAAAAACCTCTTAATGATCTTTAAAAGGAGTTAACTTTAATGGAAAAGAAGACTTACACCCCCATCGCCCCGGAATTAACTAAAAACGCCATGACCGTTCTGGATCGCCGCTATCTGAAACGCGATAAAGAGGGGAAAGTCCTGGAAACTCCTGTGCAAATGTTTCGACGCGTGGCGGACACCATCGCCTCCGCAGATACAAAATTTGATGAAAAGGCCGACACCTCCGCAACTGCTGAAGACTTCTATCAAATGATGACCCAGTTGGAGTTTTTGCCCAATTCGCCCACGCTGATGAACGCAGGCCGCGAACTGGGTCAACTGTCCGCCTGCTTTGTCCTGCCAGTGGGAGATTCGATGGAAGAAATATTCGATGCCGTAAAATTTACCGCTCTGATTCACAAATCCGGCGGCGGCACCGGGTTTTCCTTTTCCCGGTTGCGTCCCGCCAATGACGTTGTCCTGACCACCACCGGTATTTCCAGCGGGCCGATTTCTTTCATGCGTGTTTTTGACGTGGCCACGGAAACCATCAAGCAGGGTGGCACGCGCCGGGGCGCCAACATGGGCATCCTGCGCGTTGATCATCCGGATATTATGGATTTCATTATGTGCAAGGCCGACAAAAAACAGCTCAACAATTTCAATATTTCCGTCGGTCTCACGGAAGCTTTCATGAAAGCCGTCGAAAAGGACGAAAATTACGATCTGGTCAATCCCCGCGGCGGTCAGGTTTCCGGATCACTCAATGCCCGGAAAGTGTTCAACCGCATTATCACGCAGGCCTGGGAAAACGGCGAGCCGGGCATTGTATTTCTGGACAGGCTCAATCGCGACAATCCGACGCCTCAGGCGGGCGTCATCGAATCCACGAATCCCTGCGGTGAACAGCCGCTCCTGCCTTATGAATCGTGCAATCTGGGTTCCATCAATCTGAGTAAAATGGCGCAGGACGGCCAGGTCAACTGGAAGCGCCTGGGTGAAGTTGTGCGATTAGCCGTTCATTTTCTGGATAATGTCGTGGAAGTCAATAACTATCCCCTGCGGCAGATTGCCGAAATGACTTTATCCAACCGCAAAATCGGACTGGGCGTGATGGGCTGGGCGGATCTGCTGATCACGCTGGGGATCCCTTACAATACCGAAGAAGCCATTGAACTTGCGGAAAAAGTCATGGGGTTTATCAATAAGCAGGGACATGCCGCTTCCCAGGCGCTGGCAAAAACCCGCGGCGCATTTCCGAATTTCAAGGGATCGCTCTACGACAAAAAAGGCAAACCGACGATGCGCAACGCCACCGTGACAACCATCGCGCCCACTGGAACGATTTCGATTATCGCGAACGCCTCTTCCGGCGTGGAACCGCTCTTCGCCGTATCCTACGTTCGCCAGGTCATGGATAATGACATCCTCGTTGAAGTGCATCCCTATTTCGAGGCCATGGCTAAAGAGAGGGGCTTTTACACGCGGGAACTGATGCAGAAAATCGCCGAACACGGCTCCCTTCACGATCTCATGGAAATTCCCGAAGATATCCGCAAGCTTTTCGTCACGGCCCACGACATCACACCGGAAGTGCATATCCGAATGCAGGCCGCCTTTCAGAAGCACACCGACAACGCGGTCAGCAAAACAGTTAATTTCGCCAACGGGGCGACCGTTCAGGATGTGGCCAAGGTCTATGAGCTGGCCTATCAGCTTGATTGCAAGGGCGTGACGATTTACCGGGACGGATCGCGGGATCAACAGGTGCTTTCCGTAAAAAAGAAGGATGAACAGGCTGCGGCAGGCGCGGAAATCACAAAACCGACAACCAAGCGCGAAAGGCCCAAAGTGCTGAAGGGCTGGACCTATCAGATGCAAACCGGCTGCGGGCCTCTGTATGTCACAGTCAACGAGGATGATGCTGGTCTTTTTGAGCTCTTCACCACCATGGGAAAGGCGGGCGGCTGCGCCGCCTCACAAAACGAGGCCGTCGGACGGCTGGTATCGCTGGCCTGGCGCAATGGCATACAGACGCGGCAAGTCATCAAGCAACTCCAGGGCATTTCCTGCCATTCGCCGTCCGGGTTTGGAGAAAATAAAATCCTGTCATGCGCCGACGCGGTAGCCAAGGCGATTCAAGCTCACGTTGCGGCAAACGGCGGCAAAGTACAGCATCAAAAGCGTGTTTTCCTCAAGGGCGCCTGCCCCGATTGCGGCGGCATTGTCGAGCATGAAGGCGGCTGCATGGTCTGCCACATTTGCGGCTACAGCGAGTGCGCGTAATTTACGCCACGCGGACATAAATATCAGCGGTGCTCCGCGTTCAGTCGCGGGTCCGAAGACCCGCACTGCGTTTTTTCGGCTATTTGCATTCTGAGGTTGGAAATGCCTTTCGTCTTCTTTATAGAGAATAGT
>CAZBGE010000135.1:0-6663 GCA_964491435.1 uncultured Smithella sp. | reverse complement strand
GCAAAGCCAATATAGCAAATCAGGGCTCAACATGCGCTTATGTTTTTATCACCTAATTTGGACAAGAGTGAAGGCGTATATAAAAGATTTAAGCTTGATTTATCTGATTTTGAATAAAAAAGAATTGTATTTTTTATTCGTCCATAGCGACCTGATGCATCATTATGGGATGAAGTTCTCAGCCAAATTATATCATTTCTAAAATTATTAGTTCCAAATATTTCATCCGATACTTGCCGGATAAAAGCATTTACTCTCGTATCACAATGCACATAAATGCTTCCGTCCTCCGCCAGCAAATCCCGCATCAACATCAGGCGTTCGTAAATCATGGCAATGAAGCTGTCCGCGCCCTTGCCCCAGGTATCGCGGTAGGCCAGTTCTTCTAGTACATTCGGTTTTTTCGTAAATGTTTCGGTTGGTGAGCCTGTCGAACCACCGATTTCGATATCCATGGAAAAATCCGCGCCCACATCAAACGGCGGATCGATATAGATCAGTTTGACGCCACCCTGCTTTTCGATTTCCTCCCGGATCGGCCCGTTTTTCAAACTCGACAGGATTAGCTTGTTGTCACCCCAGGTGAGTTTGTTGGTCCAGCCGGATTTCTGGCGGCCCCGGAAATCAAACAGATCGCCCTGAGCGCCCGTGTCCGCAGGCTTTTCCGCGCGCGGCTCATCAATCTGCTCGATCACCTGAAAAGGCAAAACAATATTGGTCACCTCATTGGTTTTGCCATTCCAGACGAGCTCCACTTCGCGCTTGTCGTCAAACAGCAAAAACCGGTACTTATCCGGCAGCGGCTTTTCCGCCTCAATTAGCTTCAAAATCTCATGCTTTTCATTGTCCGTCAGTTTCATAAAGGTTGCTCTGTGAAAGATTTATGTGATTAAAGATTTACGCCGCCACTATACGCACCGGCGTTTTAATGTCAACGGAATAGTTTGATTTTGCACGGCAATAAGAAAGTCCACTTGAAGAGGCTTTCTGTGCCTCTTGGTCCCAAAGCCTATAGCTTCTTTTAAAAATTCACTGTCATTCCGGCCAGACCGGTCCAGTCGGTTTCCGTGGCGGTAAGGCCGTACATTACACCGGCATCGAGAGTGATTTTTTCCGTCACGTCGCAGGAGATGCCCGCCAGAGCGAAGGCGGGATGGTTTTCGCTTCCCGGATCGCGATTCCTTTCCGTGCCGATGTTGGCCATCAGCTTCAGGTTTTTGATGACTTCAACTTCCACCGCCGCCGAGGCATGCCAGATGTCTTTGCGCTGATCGGCGTTGTTTTCGTTGCGGATGTATCCGGCGTTGACGTGCACGGCGAACGGTTCAAATTCTTTGGTTCCGGCCAGGAAAAGGCGGTAACCGGCGCGTCCCGCGCCCAGTGCCTTGTCTTCGTCGCCGGCTGGCAGACTGACGCCTGGTTTCAAGGCCAGCGACCAGCCTTTCTTTTCCCAGAAACGCCATTTGACGTCGCAGGTAATATCTGAAATCCCGCTTTCGCGGGCGGCGCGGACGTTGTTTTCTTCCAGGGAGTACCAGGCGTAAGGCAGGCCGACCACGACATCCAGTGTATCGAGGAGGCCGATGGTCATGTCAATTTCCGCATCGCCGCCTTCCGTTTTTTTTGTTGTCAATTCATCCACTTTATCTTTGTCGTAGAAAAAGGAAAACCCGGCTTCCACCTGGCCCTGGCCTTTTCCCTGCGTGCCGGTGTCGTCCGTGACGAGTGGATGGCCCGCATAAACGGCGGTTGTCATCAAAAATATTCCTATGACAGATAAAATTAATCGCTTCATTCTTACTTTTCATTCTTTGTCCCTGGCGAGCTTGATGATCTTGCCCCGCCCGACGGCGGTTTTGGACTGTTCATGCAAAGTATCATTTCGCGTTGTGGAGCTTTTATTGAGCAATTTGCCGTTTTACGACAAGGACCGGTTTTTCAGCCTTTCTGATCACTTTTTCCGAAACGGACCCCAAAAGCATTTCTTTGACATTGCTTGTTCCGTGAGACCCGATAACAATCAATGAGCAGTCCTCCTCTTTTTCCACACGCAGTATCTCTTTAAATGGCACTCCCTTTTCGATTCTGATCGTGGTTGTCAGCCCCGCGTCATTCAATTTTCTGGCCATCTTTGCCGCCATCTTTTTCGCCTGAACGGCCTGCTGTTCTCCCAGCAGGGATAAGTCCGGAAAAGTATTATATATGTCAGGCATGTGCAAGCTTCGTGTATCTACGACATGGAGAATGATTACTGCTTCTGTTCCTGCATCTTTAAGTTGTATCAGATAATTGACGGCAGTATTCGAGACATCCGAGAAATCCGTCGGGTACAATATTTTGCGAAACATCATGACACCTCCTCTGAAAATAATTAGTCCGCCCTTAATTATGTCCGTTCGCCGAAGATGGCGCGGCCGACGCGGATAATGGTTGCGCCTTCTTCGATGGCTACTTCAAAATCGTCGGTCATGCCCATGGAGAGTTCATCCATCCTGACATTGGGAATCGCGGCGGTGCTGATTTCGTCACGCAGCTTGCTCAGAGCTTTGAAGTATGGCCGGGAATTTTCCGGATCATCGGAGAAGGGCGGCATGGTCATCAAGCCGCGCACGCTTAGATTGGGCAGCAGCGATGCCTGACGGACTAGTTCCATGACCTGCGACGGCTCGATGCCGTTTTTGGATTCCTCGCCGCTCACATTGACTTCTGCCAGCACATTCAGTTTTCGCGATTTTTCGCCTGCTCTTTTGTCCAGCTCGCGCGCCAGCTCCAGGCGGTCAACGGAATGAACCCAGTCAAAGAGGTTGATCACGTACTTGACCTTGTTGGTCTGGAGATGCCCGATCATGTGCCATTCGGCCGCCTGCCCGACGGCGGGAATCTTTTCTCTGGCTTCCTGGACATAGTTTTCGCCGAAGACCTTCACGCCCGCCTCCATCGCTTCAAGGACTCGTCCGGGGGGGACCGTTTTGCTGACCGCCATCAGTCGAATATCTCCGGGATGGCGATTGACGCGGGTTGCGGCGGCCGTGATTCTTTCCTGAATCGCTCTGATGTTGGAAGCAATGTCTGTTTTCATAAAGGCGCACCTGAAAATACATTCCTGAGTTATGGTTGTTGTCGCAAACGTAGTTCGGGTCTTCAGACCCGGCGCACCTGAAGGTACGCACTACCTTTTCATTGTCACTTTGCGGTGGAAACCCGCCATGAATCTTTCACCTGAAATGAATGACATTAAAATGTTTAAATTCTTCCAGCACTTGGCAAAGCGGCAGTCCGATTACGTTCGTATAAGAACCGCGGATCGCCTTGATCAAGACTGCGCCTTTTCCCTGCGCGGCATAGCCGCCAGCCTTGTCATATGGCTCATCGCAGTTGACGTACCAGGCTAATTCTTCGGGGCTGATGTTTTTGAACCGCACGGCGGATTGCACCACTCTGGTTTTCGATGATTTTGTGTTGACGCAGGCAATTGTAAATCCCGTGAAGACGGTATGGCGGCGGTTGTTCAATCTTTGCAGCATGTCCCGCGCCTGTTTTTTGTTTTTGGGTTTTCCCAGAATCAGGCCGTCAATGACCACGATAGTATCCGCGCCCAGCACCAGAGATTTGGGGTATTGATTGGCAATCACGCGCGCCTTGTCGTTGGACAGCCTGCGGACATGATCGCGCGGGCTTTCACCCGTAAGATAGGTTTCATCAACATGGGCCGGAACAATTTTAAATTTCAGCCCTGCGGAACGCAAAAGCTCTGCGCGGCGCGGCGAAGCGGAGGCCAGGATAAATGGAGACGATATGGAGACGGTCATGATGTTTTCTTCCCATTTCAAATTACGGTGTTTTATCCCAAAGAAAACATCGCCTGTCAATTGTAAATTGCCGTTGCAACTTTCGGGAACCTGGCATAGGAAAGAAGTGGATAGTGGATGGTGAATGATTTAGGAGGAATGATGAAAAAAATAACCTGTGTTGCTTTGATGCTGATTTTCGTGATGTCGCCGTGGTTCACAGCCTTTGCGGCAGAAAGAATTGCACAAATGACCGTTCCCGGTTGTTTTGCCTGAGGCGCAGCGAAAAGGATAGGGTCTATCCTGACGAAAATTGACGGCGTCAAAAAACATCAAGCGCGGAGGCCGAACATTCTGACGATTGCTTTTGACGACGAGCGGACAAACATCAACGCGATCACCGGGGCATTGCGTGAAGGGGGATTTGCCGTACAGGGCAAGCCGGTTTATCTGAAAGAATTTCCGGACGGCAATCAGAGTAAATGATGGAGCTTGGCGGCCTCCAGGGCGTCCACGATTTTCTTCACGTCCTGGGATTGGCCTTTCTTGCAGATCAGCAGAGCGTCTTTTGTTTCCACGACGATGACATCCTGCATGCCGACCAGCGCCACCAGTTTTTTCGGGCTGTAAACCAGAGAATCTTTCGTGTTTTCAAAAATGGCGCTGCCTTCGCCGGTTTGCGCGTTGCCTGCGGCGTCCTTCGCAGAAATTTCCCAGAGCGCATCCCAGCTGCCCACATCGCTCCAGCCGAATTCGGCCGGAATGACCAGAACGTTTTCGGCTTTTTCCATCACGCCATAGTCGATGGAGATGGAATCCTGCCGCAGATAAACCCTGGAGACTGTTTTGGCTTCGGCGGGTGTCCCGAGCGATTCCTTAATCGTCATCAGTCCTGAATGCAATTGCGGCAAACAGCGCTCGATTTCGCCCATGATGGTGGACGTTTTCCAGATGAACATGCCGCTGTTCCAGTAGAAATTGCCGCTTTTGATGAATTTGCGGGCCAGAGCCAGATCCGGCTTTTCCCGGAACGATTTTATGCGCAAAACCTCTTCTCCGCCGATTTCCCCCTTTGAATCACCGCCTTCGAGGTATCCAAAACCGGTGTGGGGGCCGGAAGGTTTAATGCCGATGGTGACCAGAGCGTTTTGCTGTTTGGCCGTTTTAGCTGCGGCGGAAATCACCGCCCGGTATTTCGGGGGATGGCCGATTGCATGATCGGAAGGCAGAACGACCATGACGTCGTCTTTTACTTTCTTTTGAATATGGACGGCGGCCAGACCGATGCAGGCGGCCGTGTTCCGGCCGATGGGTTCAATAATGATGTTGTGCGCGGGAATTTCCGGCAGTTGCCTGATCAGCTCCCGCGCATGTTTTTTTCCCGTTACCACCAGGATGTTTTCCGGCTTAATCAGAGGTTTGATGCGGTCAACGGTTTCCTGGATAATTGTCCTTTTGCTGATGATATCCAATAGATGCTTCGGTTTTTTCTCCCGGCTGCGCGGCCAGAAGCGCGTACCCCTGCCTCCTGCCATAATGACTGCGTGCATGTGATTTCTCCTTCTCACCTTCATTATACAATCCGGCTTGCAAATTCAAGCCCGAAAAGCTAGTTTGCCGCCTATGACAAAAATTAATTACCCCGAAATCACATTGAAAAGCGGCAGGGAAGCGGCGCTCCTGCGGGGGCATCCCTGGGTGTTCTCCGGCGCGGTTTCCGGAATTAAGGGACGGCCGGCGGACGGCGATGTTGTTCTGGCAAGGGATGCGAAGGGACAAGCGCTGGCTTTGGGATTCTTCAACAGCCGGACGGACATTTCTTTCCGCATGTTGACGCGGGATTGCGAAAAGGCGATTGATGCGGCTTTCTGGAACGGGCGTGTGGAAGCCGCCCGCGGCCTGCGCCGGAAAATCATCAATGCCAAAACCAATGCCTATCGCCTGGTGAATGCCGAGGGTGACAGCTGTCCCGGCCTGATTGTCGATGTTTACAACGATACGCCGGTTATTTCCGTCACCACCGCAGGCATGGAAAAACAAAAACAAAACATCCTGGATGCTTTGATCTTTCAGCTGAAGCCGTCAAGAATTTATGAGCAAAGCGCCGGGCGTTCGCGCGGCCTTGAAGGATTGACGGAGCAAAAGGGATTTATTTATGGCGACGGGCGGCAGGCCGCCGTGCGCGTCATGGAGAACGGTTATGCCTTTGACGTGGATTTTATCGGCGGCCAGAAAACCGGCTTTTTTCTGGATCAGCGGGCCAACCGCGAAAAGCTGGGCGCACTGTCCAATGGCATGACCGTGCTCAACTGTTTTTGCTATACCGGCGCGTTTTCGGTGTACGCCGCGGCGGGCGGGGCGAAAAAAGTTGTTTCCCTGGATATTTCAGCCGCCGCCTGCGCCGCCGCCTCGGAGCACCTGCGTCTCAACGGCTTTCCCGCCGCGGATCATCCGGTGATCGAGGCTGACGTGTTTGCATACCTGCGCAATCTGCGGGAAAGTTTTGACCTGATCATTCTTGATCCTCCGGCGTTTGCCAAGACCAAACGCGAAGCGCCGAAAGCGTCCCGCGGCTACAAGGATATCAATATGCAGGCCATGAAACGCCTGGCGCCGGGCGGAATGCTGGCCACGTTTTCCTGCTCCAATTTTATCGAAGAAGATTTGTTTTATAAAATTGTGCAGGGCGCGGCGCGCGACGCGCCGGCGGACCTGCAACTGCTGGCCCGCCTGGAAGCGGGGCCAGATCATCCGCTGGCGCTGGGGCATCCCGAAGGCCGGTATCTGAAAGGATTGCTGGTGAAAAAAATGTGAAACCCGCTGTTCCGGAAAAGCCAGAGGGGCATCCGGTTGCTGAGTGCTTTTTCTCTTTCAC
>CAZBGE010000134.1:0-6789 GCA_964491435.1 uncultured Smithella sp. | reverse complement strand
AGGCTTCCGATCAGGGCAAACGGGTGACCGATTTTATCGACATCGTCCTTTCGGATATCGAAATGCCGGAAATGGATGGCTACCACCTTTGCCAGAGAATCAAAACCGATCCGGAACTGCGTGACATACCCGTTGCTCTTTTTTCTTCTCTGATTACTGATAAGTTACGGCATAAAGGTGAATCTGTGGGTGCCGATGCGCAGTTCGCCAAGCCCAGTCCGAATGACTTAATTCAAGGGCTGAAAGGGCTGTTACTGAAAAGGCCGAAGATTTAAGAGCGGCGGCGAATTAGTCAGTGACGGCCGTTCAAAGAAAACGTCTCCGGTTTTGAAGCCCTGAAAAAAACATCATCCGCCGGCCTTGTTCGTAAATCCGATTTCCCTGGCATAGGAAAACTGACGTTTCCAGGGAATGCCGGGGTGGGCTTTCTCAAAAATGTCTGTTCCGGTCATCTTCAGGGATTCCGCATCCACTTCCACGGGATGATAGCCGCCGATAAATCCGTAATCCGGGCCGATGAAGGCATTCTTTCCCGGCAGGCAATCGCATTCCCCGGCAATATTGAGCAGGGCGTTAATTACGACCGTCTTTCCATGGATCCTTTTCCAGACGGCGGCCGCTGTTTCCACCAGCTTTTCCTGAAAAACCGTCATATCCGAATTCCAGAAAATCCTCAGGGCGGCGTCCGGGCACAGGGCGATGCACTGGGCGCAGCCGATGCACTTTTTCAGATCATAGCAGGGATACTCGTTATCTGAAATAATTGCCGCCTGCGTCGGGCAGACATCCACGCAGGCGCCGCAACGGGTGCATTTCCCCCGATCCAGAACGGGATGGTAATCGGCATGCATGCGCTGTTTCTGCGCGCGGGAAGCGAATCCCATGGAGATATTTTTGATCGCTCCGCCGAACAGGGAAACCATGTGTCCCTTGAAATGGGAAAAGATGACAAAACCTTGCGCCTGATCAAAAACAGATCCCACCTGAACCGTTTCAAAGTGCTTGTAGCCCGCGGGAATCGAAACGACATTCTTTCCATCCATGCCGTCTGCGATCATGATTGGACATCCGAGAAAATCTTCCGTGTATCCGTGTCCGGCGGCGGTTCGCAGTGATTCAACGGCGGTGCGGCGGCCTCCGGAATAAAGCACTGTTGTATCAAAAATAAAGGGTTTTGCTCCCTGATCAATCAGCCAGGCGGCCATTTCTTTTGCGTAGTCGGGTGGCAGGTAGCTTCTATTGCCTTTCTCTCCCCAATGGAGCTTGATTCCGACCTTGTCACCGGAAGTAAATGTCGGCTGGAATTGTCCTAAAAGTTTTCGCAAAGCTCCCACGTAAGGTTTTTTCCAGCCTGTGATCCTTTCCGTGAATAAAGCAGCCATGATCTCGACACTCCTCGATGCCCTGAAAGAATATGTGCAACGGTTTGTTAATATCGGATGCCCGGCGGCGATATTCAGTTTCATGGGCCGCAAGCAGTTTCCCGACTCGTGAAATATAGCAAATCTGCGCATGAACTACAAGCGCCTCGGTGTTTCGGTCCGGAAGCCGATGGCTGCGTTTATGATCGCGGCGATATTTCTTTTCTTGACCGCGTATGGACTTTTCTCTATAAAGAAACATATCAGATTCCAGCTGGAATGAATATAATCAAGGAGTATGACGATGTCATTAAATCTTCAGAAATTAAAATCCTTTCAGGGCAGAAAAGGTCCCTTGCTGCTGATTATTATGGACGGTGTAGGCATAGGCAAAACGGATGAAACGAACGCCGTTTACAGGGCTGACACGCCCAACCTGGATCAGTTGTTTAAATCTGAATTATATACGCAGTTGAAGGCTCACGGTACGGCGGTTGGACTGCCCTCGGATGATGATATGGGAAACAGCGAGGTGGGTCACAACGCCATGGGGGCCGGCAGGGTTTTTGAACAGGGGGCGCGTTTGGTCAACAAAGCGCTCCAGACCGGAGCGATTTTTCAAACCGGGGTATGGGAAAATATCGCCAGACGTTCGCAAAACGGCGGAACAGTCCACTTCATTGGATTGCTTTCGGACGGGAATGTCCATTCACATATTGAGCAGCTCTTCATCATGATTGACAGATGCGCCGGGCTGCACTTCAAAAGGGTCAGGATTCATACCCTTCTGGACGGCAGGGATGTGGGAGAGAGGACTGCGCTTAACTATATTGTGCCGACGGAGGAAAGGCTCAAAAAGATAGCGGAGGAAACAGGTTTTGATTACGCCATCGCCTCCGGCGGCGGGCGCATGAAGGTTACCATGGACCGTTACAATTCCGACTGGAGCATCGTGCAAAGGGGATGGGAGGCCCATGTGCTGGGTGAGGGCAGGAAATTTACATCCGCTGCGGATGCCGTGAAGACGTTTTACGAGGAAGACCCGAAGGCGACGGACCAGTATCTGCCCGCGTTTGTTATCACCGATGATGCGGGAAAACCAAAAGGAACAATCAATAACGGAGACGCAGTGATCTTTTTCAACTTTCGCGGGGATCGGGCCATCGAGATATCCAGGGCGTTCACCGAGAGGGAATTTGCCGAATTCGACAGGGGACCGCTTCCGGACATATTTTATGCGGGAATGATGGAGTACGACGGAGACGCCCATATTCCTCCTGAGTTTCTTGTGCAGCCTCCGGCTATCGACCGTGTTGTCAGCGAGTATCTTTGCGCCGAAAAAGTTAAAACATTCGCCGTTTCCGAAACACAGAAATTCGGGCATGTCACTTACTTCTGGAATGGCAACCGTTCCGGATATATCGATGAATCGCTTGAAAAATATGTGGAAATACCTTCCGACAGGATTGAATTTGATCGCGCCCCGCGGATGAAGGCGAAAGAGATTACGCAGACAGTGATGGAACTGCTGAAGAAAGGCGATTACCGGTTCGGGAGGCTCAATTTTCCGAACGGAGATATGGTCGGACATACGGGAGTCATGGATGCGGCCGTTATCGCGGTGGAGACAGTCGATCAATGTGTCGCGGAACTCCTGGCCTTCATCAAAGAAGCAGGAGGCGTCGCCGTCATTACCGCGGATCACGGCAATGCGGATGAAATGTTCACGATAGACAAAAAGGGTAAAAAATCAGTCAAGACCGCTCATTCCCTGAATCCGGTGCCCTTTATCATTTATGATCCCATGTATCAGGGGGAATATCGTATGGCGGATATCAAAGCAAAAGGTTTGTCCAATATTGCGGCGACTCTCCTTAATCTTCTGGGGTATGAGAAACCGGAAGATTATGATCCATCATTGATAGAAATGACCTCCATGGAAAAGCAGTGATTTCAGCACGGATGGAAATATAAAAACGGGGATTTGCTCTCCATAACTCGGAGAGAATCTTGCTTCCTCTGCCGTAAGGACTTTCTCCTGTTTTATATTTTCCCCCGCCGGATTTTTGTGGTATAATTATTAAAAAGTTACATCGAGACAAAACATCTTCCTCTTGCTGTTTTATCAATCCGCGCTCCCGCTCTTTTGACAGGACAGGTTCTGTAAGTAATTTAACCAAGTCAACAAGAAGAGAAGGAGGTTGCTTATGCCGGCACGAAAATTGAAAGAGTTTCTGGACAGCCAGGCGGTTAAGTATTTGAAGATCGGGCACTCGCCTGCCTATACGGCGCGGGAAGTCGCTCAGTCTTTGCACATCAAGGGGCACAAGGTGGCGAAAACCGTCATCGTTTTCATTGAGGGGAAAATGGCGATGGCGGTCATGCCGGCCAACCACTCTATTGATTTTGAACATTTCCGGAAGGCAACCGGCGCACAGGAGATCAAACTTGCCACCGAAGGGCAGTTCAAGGATACATTTCCCGATTGCGAGGTCGGCGCCATGCCCCCGTTCGGCAACCTTTATGGTCTGGACGTTTATGTGGACCAGCATTTGACGGACGATGAAGAGATTTTTTTTAATGCCTGCTCCCATACGGAACTCATCAGGATGTCTTACCTGGACTTTGAGAGACTTGTGAAGCCCAGGGTGGTAAAACTCACCTGATGTTGTTTGCTGAACAACGGCCTGTTATTTTGTCGGGGGGGAGGGCGCATCTTCTTCAAGCGACAGGACAAGGGGATGGGACATGAGCGCCTTTAAGGCCGTTAAATCCACTTCCATTGCTATATGCGGAGAATATTTGAATTTTTTAATACCCGTAGCTTTGTAGGGAGCAAGATCCGCGCACAGTTGATCCTGCGTGGAGGATATTCTGGCCTGTTGGTCAAGAGCCTCCCGCGCTGATAATTGACCTTCCGGAACAAATGACGTATTCAGTTTTACGATGATGCGGATACGTCCTGTCTCCTGCGCCCTGGCCAGAAGCTTGCCATAATCTTGATGAGTGATTTCTGAATTCATCATTTGGGACGCCTGCTCATTTTTTTTCTGAGCAGGGCTTTCGCAGGCGTTGAGCGCCAGTATACAGCCGGCAATCAATAAAATCTTCCAAGTGAACGATTTCATAACACATCCATGTCTCTCTTCGCCGTGATGAGCTTGCTGACGTGGTTGAGATTTTATTCGTTAAGATGGACAATCCCGCAACCGCTCCATCTTTTCCGCGGCTCATTTGCCAAAGGGGGAGATGAAGGCGGCCGCCATATCAGGATTGCTCATCAATTATTTCTTGCCGTAGTCGTAAACGCCGCGTCCGGATTTGCGTCCCAGATTGCCGGCCCGGACCATTTTTCGCAAAAGAGGGGAGGGACGGTATTTGTCGCCCAGCTCCCGGTGCATGCCTTCGCAGATCCGGAGCTGCGTATCGAGGCCGATCAGATCGCCCAGAGCAAGCGGGCCGATCGGGTGGTTGCAGCCTAATTGCATCGCTTTATCGATGTCCTCGGCTGTGGCCAGACCTTCGTCCAGAACAAAAAAGGCCTCGTTAATCATGGAGCACAGGATACGGTTTACGACAAATGCTGGCGCTTCGTTCACCATGACGACTTCCTTGCCGATTTTCCTGCCCCAGGCTTTGGCGATTTCCACGGTTTCATCGGAGGTCTGCTGACCGCGAATCACTTCCAGTAAACGCATGACCGGCACGGGATTGAAAAAATGGGTGCCGATAAAACGCTCCGGCCTTTTCGTAATGGCCGCCATTTCCGTAATGCTTAAGCCTGATGTGTTGGTGAAAAACAGGCAGTGCGCAGGGACGACGGCTTCGAGTTCCGCATAAACTTTTTTCTTCAGATCCATCAGTTCAATAACCACTTCCACGACTACGTCGGCGTCCGCGGCTGCTTCTTTTAGATCGAGCGTCGGCTTAATCTGTCCGAGAATTTCTTCCATCTGCTCTTTGGTGATCTTGCCTTTTTCCGCGTCGCGGTTCAGGTTTTTTTTAATGGTGTTCATGCCGCCGTCAATGAATCGCTGTTCAATGTCTCTTAAGGCGACTTCATATCCCGCCGCGGCGCAAACCTGGGCGATGCCGTTGCCCATTAATCCCGCTCCCAGCACACATATTTTTTTAATTTCCATGAGAACCTCCCTATTATTATTCATTTTGCTGCCTTCCCGGAAGCCGTAAAGGACTATGAACGGTAACAGACGGACAAGCATCAAGTCAAGAAAAATACCAGAGCTTTTTTATTGAATATCAAATGGCGTTGTGCCAGAATTAAATATGCATATTTTTATTGACGGCTATAATCTGATACGGCAGTCGATCCGCTTCCGGCGTTTTGAACGGCAAAGTCTGGAAGCGGGACGCAACGCGCTGATTGCCTGGCTGGCCCCGTACCGTGTCCGGAAAAATCATGACATTACCGTGGTCTTTGACGGGTGGGTCAACGGTCCGGCGCAGGAAGAGCGCGATTATCGCGCCGGCATTCACATCATCTACTCAAGCCGGGGCGTCAAGGCCGACGATGTTTTGAAACGGATCGCCGCTTCCACCGATGAAGAAATTCTGGTGGTTTCTTCCGATCGTGAAATCGCTTCCTACGCAACACGCAAAGGCAAAGCCTCCCTGGCGTCCCCTGAATTTGAGGCCATTGTGGACAGACAACTGGCCGAATCTGTCCAGGACAAATTTGCTGGTGATCAAGACGACGGGGAATCAGGCCGTTCCGTCAACAAAAAAGGTCCCTCGCGTAAGCTCTCCCGCGCCAAAAGGCAGGCGCAGAGCAAAATCCGGAAATTGTAGGGAAAAGTAAAAAGTAAAACATGGGTAAAGTTAAAGAAATTCATTGATATTTCATGACGTTTTTGCTAAAAAATCGCCATAGCGTTTACAGTTTATGGGCAAGCATGCCGCATTTGAGAGAATTTAAGGAGAGATAAAATGATCAAAAGTCAAACAAGAAAACATTGCCGGGGATTATTATCTGTTTTTTTTCTGTTCTGCCTTGCCGTTCTCTGTGGATGCGGAACCGGCCAGGATCCATCGGGAGGTTCGGGAACAACTACCGTCACCGCCGCTTCTATCAGTCTTTCTGCTTCATCTGCGACTGTCCAGTCTGACGGTTCAACCACCACGACGATTACCGTCAATGCTTTAAACTCGGCTAATGCCGCGCTCACCGGCGTCGTCGTAACCATGAGCGCCGACACCGGTGTTCTGGGCGCGGGGTCCGTCACGACCAGCGCCACGAATCCGGCGACCGTAACATTTTACTCTCCCGGAAATAAGATTAACCGCACCGCAACGATAACGGCAACTTCAGGAACCGTATCCGCTCAGATTCCCATCCAGATCGTGGGTTCCACTGTTACGCTGGAGTCGTCTTTGACATCTCTGCCGAACAATGGTGTGACGGAAGCCA
>CAZBGE010000133.1:0-6845 GCA_964491435.1 uncultured Smithella sp. | reverse complement strand
TTTTCACTGTAGCACTGAACAATGTCGCCGATCATCAACGCCACCACTTCAATCATGGCCACGAGTCCCGCCCCGGTTCCACCCGCCACATCGGTATCGATAATCGTTACCACGCGCCTATTTTTGGAATAAGGCGTTACAATGGAAACAACAGCATTGGGATTGCAGGCATGATACATTCCCGGAATCTGGTAAAAATCGACAATTTTCCCGGCTACCGGCGTGTGATTGAAATGATACTTTTCCGGGGTTAATCTGAAAATTGCAAAATCACCCTGCCGAAAGGCAAAAAGCCAGGTTCGTTTATCGGCGCCAAACATCTCTTCATAATCAAAGAATTTATCCTTGATGAACAATCCTGACTCTTCCCGAAATGAACCCAACAGCACTCTCGAATCGGCAGGGCACACAATGGCGCAGGGATCATTGGGCATCGGGCGGCATTCCCAATAGCGAATTTTACGTTCAAATATTTTTCTCAATGAGTCTAATTGTTCCGGCGCATCCAGGCATTCCCGTGCATTGATCTGCATTTGCCGATGAATGTCCAGATAGTTGCTCATACGATCGGACAGAATACCCTCGTAATTCATATAACTGAGCGCTCGTGATACTCTTGCGCTGACCAACCTTTGAAAAAGCCAAGCCGACCGCTCCCGGAGACGGCTGTATATAAACTGCACGGCTTGATTCCCGTAAAATTGTTCCGTTTTAATCCTGCGCGTCTCACGCTCTATGTAATGATGTTCCATATTTTATCCCATAAATTTCATGTGGAGTTGCGTCTTGTAATGGATGTGCGCCAATACAAGATTGACTAATTTCTCCAGTGTCTTTTCAGAAGCGGTTTCATCCAAGATCTCCTGTTCGGCAAGCCTTAGAAATTGACTGACCGGCGTTTCCTTCAGAATGCCGTCCAGTAAACCCCGGATACCCTGCTGTAAACCATCGGAGGCTTCTTCCTGTTTGCTCAAATCTTCACCCAGCAGCCCCATGGCTTCCCTGATATGCCGATTGCGCAAATCCGTCCGGTAATAGCGCTCCGCCGCCTGATTGAACTTCCCGTCACCTAAGTCCATCGGCGATCCTGCGCCAGCCCGATCAAGAATACCGGCTGTCAGTTTTCCGCAGGCGGAAAAGAACCGCGGCTCGCAAATCCGGGTTTCAAGATCATGGATCCCTTCCCGCATGCCCAGCATTTCTATCAAATCGGCCGCGTCATCGCGTAAAATGCCCAGCAGCGCCCGACGGTATTCCTGATGATGGATACGGATATATCCGGGGTAACGCCGGCTCATGCGCACCCGCTCTGTTTTCGTAATAATCTTTTTCAACAGAATATTGCTTGTGTCGCCACGCACAAAGAAAGTCGGTATGCCGATGGCCGCGCCGAAGATTACCTGCCTTCTTTCACTTTCCACGGAAGGATCATCCGGAATATGTTCATGACCGATCTGCCCCGTTACAATATATTTAAACGCCAGCAGGTAGAGAAGATTTTGAAGATTAACCGCCTGCCCCATATCATCCGTAAAACTGTCAAACAAGCTGTAATGACGGCCTTCAAAACCGGAGAACCCCATAACACTGTGTTCACGAAGTTTCTCCAGAAGATAAAGAGACATCTGCGCGTCATAAACACCAAGATCGGCAAGATCCTCTTTCAGACGCTGCGAGTTATGGAGTTTGCCGTTAAGAGCCGGACTCTGATCCGTACTCATTAACACAACCAGATAATCAATCAGCCGAAAATCAGGAATGAAATCGCCCTTCAAACGAAAAACACCGCTGATCAGGTTATCGATCCATTCAGGGCCGAATGGCGTAACGGCCTTACCCAGAATATTCAAATGGGCTTTCTTCTTCCAGCGCCGCCAGAGCATGCGAAGGTGCGTGTAATCCAGTTCATGAGGCAGGAATCCCAGGGCCTTTTCCGGATGAAAATCCTTGAAATCGAAGCGATAAGGGGCGGCGCTGTACGTGCCGACAAAGAGCGGAAGGAAATGCTCGACAATTTTCACGACCAGATCGCCAATATATTTTTCCTCCCGCGCGGAATATCCCGAAGCGGGATCGGAAAGCAACCACCCGAGCTTCCGGCTTCCCAGGCTGACATGGGTTCCATTATTGGCCAGACTGATGTTGGATAAATTCGGCAGAGAAACCAGATTCGTCGTAATAATCCCGGCTTCCCGAAGTTTCAGCACGGCATTAAACTGGCTGCGGCTTAAAACACGATGGCACAGATGCATATATTCATGCTTTTCCTCGCCCTTATTCCATCCGGACAGACAGGGGTTCATAAAAAGTTCCCGGTAAAAAGCGTCGGAAACGCATTGGCTTAATATTTTCTGGCGAATCGGCGGATGCGGTGACAGAAAGATCATTGCTTTTTGCCCGTTCTCCAGAAGTGAATATTTGAGATTGGCATACATGACCAGCAATTGAGACAATAAAAACCGGACGGCCATTTCTTTGGCAGCGACCCGTCCCATGCCTGTTTCGGACTGCATGGCCACAACATAAAAAGAGGAGGTCTCCGGCGACGTATTATCATTTAGAAATGACGACATAATCTTCAAGCCTGTTGTGCGAATCAACGGACAGGCCGCTTGCCGCGAATCAATAATTTCCGCCAGGGACGGTTTTAGAAGATAACTGATCGGAACCCGAAGATAACTGCAACCGTCTTCACGGAAGACAAAAAAACGATTCACATCAGAGCGTTGTCCGGCCAACAGGTTCGACTTGTCGGCCAGCATATCCTGCCCGACAATTTCTCTGGCCAGCTTCCCCATTTTATCCTCCGGAAAGCGCACCCAACTGTTTTCCCAGACGCCTTCTTCATTCTCATTCAAATACTTTTCCAGATCGGTCATCGCCTTGGCCGAAGTGTCACCCGCCCTGGCCCGTCTTTTTGTATTGCTGAAATAATTGGACTGTTCAATAAAAAGCGGAAGATCAACGTGCTGTTTGTTTCCGATAACCACCGTTTGCATTTCCGATTCACTTCCGGCAGTCGCATCCGTCGGCGCGAAAGGCAGCGATCCGGCATTCAGGCCCAACCGGTCATACTTCACCCCGATGATTTCCGATATCTCACGGATTGATTTCAATCCGACATCATTCGATCTCTGTTCAGAATAATTTCTTACAGGAAAAGCAACCTTGATCAACAGACGTCTCCTTCGCCGGTATTTTCAATATTACGAAGGAATGATAGCCTGCCAATATTTCATTATCATGAAGAAACAAGGATATTTTGGGAACGACTCGATATCTCGCACATAGCGATTTCGGAATTTATAATAATATAAAGCGAAGGAAACGGCGCCTATTTGATCTCCACAAACTTGTAGCCGAACCCCCGGACTGTAAGTATGTAACGCGGGTTTTCAATATCCTGTTCGATCTGACTGCGCAGCCTCCGGATGTGCACATCGACAGCGCGGTCGGTAATGAACGTGTCATCCCCCCAGACATGGTCCAGAATCTGGTTTCGGGAATAAACCCGTCCTGGATTGCGGGATAAAAAGAAAAGAAGCTTCATTTCTGTCGGACTCATCGTAACAGATTTGCCATTCACCGTTACCGAACAGGACACGTAATTGATGCGTAATCCGTTAAATTCGAAGATTTCCTTCGGTGACGGCTTCTTTCCGTCCTGGATGCGTCTCATAATCGTTCTGACACGGGCGATGAGTTCTTTGACGCTGAAGGGTTTGGTAATGTAGTCATCCGCGCCGATCTCCAGGCCGATGATTTTATCCACCTCATCGGCCTTGGCGGTAAGCATGATAATGGGCAGGGAAGATATTTCCGGATTGGCGCGAACCATTTTACAGATATCCAGGCCGCCGATGCCGGGCAGCATTAAATCCAGAATCATCAAATCAGGTTTTTCCGTCCGGATTTTCCGAAACGCCGTTTCACCGTCAAGGGCTTTTACGGTCGCATATCCCTCTCTTTCGAGATTGTAGGAGATTAGCTCCACAATGTCTTTTTCATCATCAACGATCAGAATTTTCGTCATGAATCAACCTTTCACGGCTGCGAGCATAAGAAATTCGGCAAGAGATGTCAATTGAATTACGGATGAAGGAAACGACGTGAATCAGCCTTGAATCCCGATCAACTGCGTCACATCGTTTCCGTTCTTTCTGCGGTCGCGAACATACACGCTGCCGGGCCTGGATTTGGCGTATTGTTTGATCTGGGCCACCTTGCCGGATATTTCTTTCATATCCTTACCTGTCTGCGCCGTGCAATCCAGAACCGCCAGGGAGACGGAAATGAATGGAAACCATTTTTCCTGGCCTGACCTGTCATGAGCCATTATTCCCCCCGCCGCTTGATCTTCCGGTCTGTATAAATTCTTGATGCCAGCATCAAATTTTTCTATTACAAATTGACACAAGGCATCGACCGACTCTTCTGTTGTGAAAATAATAAAATCATCTCCGCCGATGTGTCCGAGAAACGCATCATCGTCACTGTGTTCTTTCAACCCGCTTTTAAGCAGATTCGCCGTATAAAGAAGCACGGAATCACCTTTTTCAAATCCATATCTGTCATTATAAGATTTGAAATTGTCAAGATCGACAAAAATAATGCTGAAAGGTTTATCATTTTTTGCACATCTGTAATGTTCCTGCTCGATGGCAATATTGCCCGGAAGCCCCGTCAGCGGATTTGCGCCCTTGGCCAGTTCCAACCTGATCCGGGTCATCGTATCCAGAAGTGTCTGGACGGAAACTATCCCTTGCAGAAAACCGTTTCTGTTAACGATAATATTGTCATAAAGTTTCATTTTGTTGCGATTCATGGCGGCTTGGGATACCAGTTCGATCGCGGTATTGTAATCGACTATAAGAGGCGCTTTATCCATGATTTTAGAAATCGGCTTCTCATAGTACAAGGCAACACCATATTTTCTTCCCAGATGCCTGTCCAGATGGTGGCACATGACCAGGCCGCTGGGTCTATTGTTCGCGACAACGACAATACCGGACAGGGCTGTATTTTCCTCAAAGAGCGCCTTCACATCTTTAACCAGCGTACAATCGCCGATACTGACGGCTTCATCGACAATATCGTCGATGGGAAACGCCTGTCTTATAATATGATGTCGCCCGTTATTTACAAAATGGCGTATTTTCAGATACGCTTCTTCCGGGATAATTTGCTTGGGGTAAACCGGTTTTCCAAAGAGATAACCCTGTCCATAGTGAACGCCGATCGTCGTGAGCAACGCCAGTTCGGCTTCTTCCTCAATTCCTTCGGCAATGATTTCACAACCTATTTTTTCAGCAAAGGTAACGAAGGTTTCCATCAGCGCTGCCTTCACCCGATCCTTATGGATTTGTCTGACCAGAGACATATCGATCTTGATATAATCGGGACGGATTTCAGCGATAGGCTGGAGTGAGGAAAACCCACTTCCGAGATCATCCACCGCCACCAAAAAACCCTGATCCCGATAGTGAGTCAGCGTCCTGTTGAAAGACATGAAATCTTTGATTTGATGTCTTTCCGTAATTTCGAAAACAATATTTTCAGGATTGATGTGAAGATTTTGAATGATCCTCATGGTTTCTCCCTCTGTAAATGCAGGATCATTAATCGTGTTTGGATGAACATTCACAAAGATTTTCTGACCCGGGCCAAGCTCGCCAAGGTTATTGAAAGCCGATTCACGGCATATTTTTTCAAGGGGGAAAAGCAGTCCTTCTTCCTCGGCAAAAGAAAATATGGCGTCGGGCTTTTGGAAATAACTGTTTTCAGGCCCTCTGATCAGGGCCTCCCATCCTAAAACGGCCGCCGAGCGAATGGAGATAATCGGCTGATAAACGGAATGTAGTTTCTTCTGTGCGAGAATTTCCTTGAACGCCGGAAGATGCTTAACGGATTGCATACTGATGAAACCTTTCGCTATGCCAAATGCCCTCTTCGTTGCATTGTAAAGCTGCACATCCGCATTTCGGGCATCACCGGCAATAATGGCGTACCCGATGTTCACATTAATATCTCTGCCCGTGAGACGCAGGAATTCAGCGTTCATGCTTGATTTAATCTTTTTCCGGTAAGCCGCGGAAAGATATTCCAGAATCGTGAGCGTCGGCGCATGCAGGGTTTCCGCGATAACAATGAAATCGTCCCCCCACAAACCTTCAGCGGTCAGTATTTGAATATTCTTTTTATATAAATCTTTTAGCCCCTGCGCCAGTGTATTGTTAAACAATTCAATAATGTATTTTGCAATTTCGAGACCACATCCTTGCTCAACTTCATGAAATCGAGCAATATCGAAATAAAAAAGGACCATGCATCTCCCGCCCTCAAGACCGGCTGATATCCTGGACAACAGTTTATGGTCTTTTCTAAAATTCCCGGTTTGTGTAAAGTTGAGTTGACTGCCTTGCTGAAAAGATCCGGAATAATTCATGACATCCATTTGATTGCTCTCCTGCTCGTTGGAAATGCCTTTTTCAAGCGATGATGACAGTATTTCACGATCATGACGGCGTTATACATGTGTGAAATGAATAAATGATGACAAATGCATGACCATCTGAAAAAATCCCCGCGGAGCGAACCCTCCGCGGGGATTTTATTTATTGAGAATACAATATAACGGATGACCCGCCTTAGAACGTCAGGGTCAGCTTGTTGATGACCAGAAAATCGTTGTCGATTGGCTGATTGGCAGTCGTCCGTCCATGAAACCACTTGCCGGTGAAGAGGTAGCCCGCGCCCAGCATATAAGACAGGTTGTTGGTAATTTTGTATGTTCCGGTTACATCCACTTCGTAACCATAATCTCTGCCTTCCCACGTTGCGCCCGC
>CAZBGE010000132.1:0-6929 GCA_964491435.1 uncultured Smithella sp. | reverse complement strand
AAGAGACGAAATAACCACTGCTCCATGACAACTCAACTTGGGTGTTACAATAACACAATTTATGAGAAGCGTCAATGGTATTTGGACGCCCGTCAGCATCCGGTAAGCGGCAAAAAGATTTCACCAAGTGTCGGATGCGGGATGACCCAGGCGCGAAACTGCTTTCTCGTTAATTTGCAGGATACCGCCAGGGCAAGCGGCGCCAGAAGCTCGGCGGCGTGGTCGCCGACAATTACCGCGCCGATGATCTCCTCCCGATGGAAAACAGCCTTGGCAAACCCCTGCCCCATCAGCCCGGAACGCGCGATAATATTCGCCCCATATCCGGATTCGATCACTTCTATCTCTAACCCCTCGTTCCTGGCGCGCTTTTCCGTATAACCGACGCGCGCAATCTGCGGATGGCTGTAAACAACCGACGGAATAAAATTTTCATGGTAGTCATAATCGCCGCCGCCAAACATGCTTTTCACGGCGGCGCTTCCCTGACAGGCAGCGCGGTGCGCCAGCATCATCCCGCCTGTTACATCACCCGCGGCATAAATGCCCGGGACAGAGGTCATCATTTTTGAATCAACCTTGATTCCGGCGTTCGTGTAATCGATTCCCAGTTGCTGCAACTCTTCCGTACGCAAAAGCGGTTTCCGGCCGGTGCAAAGCAGGGCGCAGCAGGCACTCAGTTCCATGTTTTCATTGTTCTTTTGAATATTCATGACCACGCCGCCGGCCGTTTCCTGAAGACTCGCCAGCCTGGCCGACGTGTGGACGAAGACACCCAGGCGCGCCAGTTCCTGATGAAGGAAATCCGCTGCTTGTTCATCTTCCTGGGGTAAAATTCGATCCAGCAGTTCCACCAGAACAACCTTGACGCCAAGTTCGGCAAACAACGTGGCGTATTCGACGCCAATGAAACTCCCGCCGACAATAATCATCGAGGACGGCAGTGCAGTCATATTCATCATATCATCGGAAGTCAGAATACGCTCAGAAGTCCGGATATCAGCCAGAATCTGCGGCTGTGATCCCCAGGCGATGAGGATGTTGTCCGTCTTCACCACCTGACTTCGCCCGGAAGGATCCGTGCAGCGCACTTCCCGCGGCGTCAACATTTCAGCAACACCCTGTCTGGTTTCAACCTGCGTGTCGGCCAGCATTTTCTGCGCGCCCAGCGCCGCAACCTTCACCATCTGTTGCTGGTGTTTTTTCATGGCGTCAAAATCAACCGTTACACCGGCGATATTGACGCCGACGCGTTTGAGTTTTTTTAAATCCGCGTAAAATTTACTGCATGAAAGCAGCGCCTTGGTTGGTATGCAGCCGCGATGCGTACAGACGCCGCCCCAGCCGTTTTTTTCGATAATGAGAACCAGCTTATTCTTTGCCGCGGCCCCCTGGGCTGCCGCCAATCCTCCTGGTCCGCCGCCAATCACCACCAGATCATATTTATCGGACATTCCCGCACCCCCTCTTTTAAAAATCACTAACACATGCGCTCATACCGGGCAAACGAAAATTCGAAACAGGAGGCCTTGCTTTTTCCCCGGATAACAATTAAAATAATGACACAAGTTTGCTGAAATGATGCGACAGTTTTTTAACAAATGGAATGGATCATGGCCATCACACCTATTGGAAATAGCGGGTATAATTACTTTCCCGCGGGGCTAAACGGCGCGACAGGCAAAGTCGGGCAAACCGGCAAAACGGACCAGACCGATTTCAATAAGCCCTGCCAGACCTGACAGAACAGAAAGTATGTGGATCGGTCTAATGATCCATCTGTATCCTTTCAGACGCCGACACACCTTTCGCCGGGACAGGCGGTGGGAGCGGTCGTCGCGCATGAAAATGAGCACGTTACCCATAATGCGGCAAAAGCCGATCAGGAAGGCATGGTTGCCCATTCCTCAGTATCGCTTCACTATGCTATGTGTCCGGAATGCGGACGCATGTACGTATCCGGCGGCACCACCCAAACTTCATATACTCCGAAACAGAAAGCCGATGAATCAGGCAAAGGCGGCAACGTAAATACCTTTGCTTAATCCATGAAGAATTGAAACTTGTCATGCCGGTCATTATCTGGTAGTTCATCCGCTGGGGCTGGGTGAATGAAAGATATTCTGACCGTTTCACAACTAAATGAAAATATTAAAATCTTTTTGGAGGAAGCCTTCAGTTCGCTATGGGTGGAAGGTGAAGTCTCCAACTTGCGCCGTCCCCAGTCCGGCCATATCTATTTTACCTTGAAAGACGACAAAAGCCAGATCAGGGCGGTTTATTTCCGTCAATACGGCTATCGCGCGGTGAAATTTAATCTGGAAGACGGCCTGAAAATTTTGTGCCGGACGCGCCTCAGCGCCTATCCGCCGCGCGGCGAATACCAGCTCATCGTGGAATCAGTCGAACCGCAGGGCGTGGGCGCCCTGCAAAAAGCATATGAACAGCTCAAGGCCAGGCTGGCCGCCGAAGGTTTATTCGACAAGGTTCATAAAAAAAACCTGCCCTTTCTTCCCGGGCGTATTGGCGTGGTCACATCGCCTACCGGCGCAGTCTTCCGTGATATTCTCAACATCACCCGCCGGCGTTTTCCTTCCGTGGATATTCTGCTCTCGCCCGCGCGGGTGCAGGGCGCGGAGGCGGCGGTGGAAATCATCTCCGCCTTGCGCAACCTCCACGCTTGCGGCAAGGTTGACGTCATCATTATCGCGCGAGGCGGCGGCTCATTGGAGGATCTGGCGCCTTTCAACGACGAGAATCTGGCATACGAAATCTTTCGTTCATCCATTCCCGTCGTTTCGGCTGTCGGCCATGAAACCGACTTCACCATTTGTGATTTCGTGGCGGACCTGCGCGCGCCGACGCCATCCGCGGCGGCGGAACTCGTCGTCCCCCAAAAAACCGATTTACAGGAAAGTATTGATCATTTGTATCAACGTCTCATGAACGCCCAGCGCCGTCAGCTTGATCGTCAAAAAGTCCGGCTCGCTTCCCTGCAAACGCGGTTAAAAGATCCGCGCCGCCAACTGATTGATTTATCGATTTATCTGGACGATCTGCAGGGAAGAATGCAGCGCGCCCTCGCGCAAAAAACACAAAAGATGAAAAGTCAGTTGCAACGTCTGGAGCTGGAATTGCAAAATTCGAATCCGGAAAGACAAATCAGGGAAAAAAGAACCTGTCTTCATAATGCAGAGAAGGATCTGTTGAACAGTTGGAGACGCTCTCTCCAAGGTCGCGAGATGCATCTGAAAAAGAATGCCGCCCTGCTTGCTTCCCTCAACCCGCTTTCCGTACTGTCAAGAGGCTACAGCGTCACACGCAGGCTATCCAATGGAGATATTATCCGTCAGGCAAGCCAGTTGACTTTGCATGAAAGAGTCGGTATTCAACTGGCCGAGGGCGCAATCGACGCGCGGGTGGAAACAATACACGGAGAATAAAAAATAATGGCGAAAGAAAAGTTTGAAGACGCTTTGGAAAAGCTGGAAAATATCATCCGGGAAATGGAAGCAGGCGACATGCCGCTGGATGCGGCGCTGAAATCCTTTGAGGAAGGCATCCGGTTGATTCGATTCTGCTCGGCAAAACTTGACGAGACCCAGCGCCGCGTGGAACAGCTTCTGGAAAAAGACAATTCACTGCAGACAAAAAATTTTCAGGATGAAAATAACGATGAATAATGAGGATTTCCTTGAGGCATACCTAAAAGACCGGAAGAAAATTGTGGACGAAGCCCTCGAACGGTATCTTCCGGGAAAAGACTCCAATCCGCAGGAATTACACCATGCCGTGCATTACAGCGTCTTTGCCGGCGGCAAAAGAATCCGTCCCATTCTCTGCCTGGCGGCGCTGGAGGCTTGTGGCGGCGATCTGGCGCCGGCTATGCCGGTTGCTTGTGCGCTGGAATTGATTCATACGTATTCCCTGATTCATGACGATCTGCCGGCCATGGATAATGACGATTTTCGCCGCGGCAAGCCAACCAGCCACAAGGTTTTCGGCGAAGCCGTGGCTATCCTCGCAGGTGACGCGCTTCTGACGGAAGCTTTCGTGCTGCTTTCACGGGCGGAAAAAGTCCGGTTGACAGCGGAAAGACGCTTGGCCATCATTCAGGAAATCGCCCGCGCCGCGGGCATCTCGGGTATGGTTGGAGGACAGGCGCTGGATATCCGGGCGGAAAAAATCTCTCCGGATTTTGAGGCTCTCGCCGATATTCACCGGCGCAAAACCGGCGCGCTGATCACGGCGGCGGTCAAATCCGGAGCCATTCTGGCGGGCGCAAGCGATGTCCGTGTTCAGGCGCTCGGCGTGTACGGCGGTCATATCGGCGTCGCGTTTCAGATCGCCGACGATATTCTCAATGTGGAAGGCGACAGCAACCTCATGGGCAAAAATACCGGCAGTGACGCCGCCCTGGGGAAAGTCACCTACCCGTCGCTCCTGGGCATGGAGACGGCAAAAATAAAGCTGGCCGAACATATCGAGGCGGCCCAAGCCTCCATCGCCGCTTTCGATGCGCGCGCACTGCCCTTGCGCGTTATCGCCCGTTACATCATGGAAAGAAAATCTTAAGGGTTAATTGAAAGAATGAAGCCACAGGAAACCGTCAATTACAGCGTATTGCAAAAAGTCAATTATCCCGCTGATATCCGTAAACTCAGCATCGCTGAGCTCAACACACTCGCTCAGGAAATCCGCAATCTGATCATCCATACGGTGGCATCCTCCGGGGGCCATCTGGCTTCGTCGCTGGGCGTCGTGGAACTGACGCTGGCGATTCACTATGTTTTCGACACGCCCGCGGACAAGCTGGTCTGGGATGTCGGCCATCAGTCGTACGCGCACAAGATTGTCACCGGCCGCAAGGAAAAATTTGCAACCCTGAGAAAGCAGGGAGGCCTCAGCGGTTTTCCCAAACGCGAAGAAAGCGACTATGACACCTTTAACGTGGGGCACAGCGGCACCTCCATCGCAGCGGCGGCGGCTTTCGCGGAAACCCAGTTTCTGAAAGGGGAGCATTTTAAAAGTATCGCCGTGATCGGCGACGGTTCCCTGACCACCGGCATGGCGTTTGAAGGATTGAACTGGTCGGGCAGCCGGGAAGGCAAAGACCTGATCATCATTTTAAATGATAATGAAATGTCCATTTCGCCCAATGTCGGCGCCCTCTCCTCATATTTAAACAGGATCATGACCGGCGACCGGTTCACCAAATTCCGGGAAGAGCTGAAAAATTTCCTCAAAGGCATTCCCGGCATCGGCAAGCAGCTTTTAAAGTTTTCCAGACAATTCGAGGAATCCGTGAAAACCTTTGTCGTTCCCGGCGCGCTGTTTGAAGAACTCGGTTTCACCTATGTTGGACCTTTGGAAGGACATCGTCTGGACTACCTCATCAAAAATTTTAATAACGTCAAGAAATTAAAAGGTCCCGTGCTGGTGCACGTCATCACCCAAAAAGGCCGGGGCTATAAATTCGCGGAAGAAAATTCACCAACCTATCACGGCATTGCGCCTTTTGACGTGGAAACCGGCCAGACAATCCCCTCGAAAAACACAATACCTTCTTACACGGAAATCTTCGGCGGAACCATTGTAGAAATGGCCGCCGCCGATTCACGAATCGTGGCCGTCACCGCCGCCATGTGCGAGGGCACGGGATTGGAAAAATTCCGCCGGGAATTTCCCGAACGCTTGTATGACGTCGGCATTGCCGAACAATTGGCTGTTACTTTCGCCGCCGGCCTGGCTATCGAAGGATTCAAACCCATCGTGGCGATTTATTCCACATTTTTGCAGCGCAGCTATGATCAGATTCTCCATGATGTCTGCCTGCAAAAGCTGCCGGTGGTTTTCGCCATTGACCGCGCCGGCATTGTCGGAGAAGACGGCGCAACCCATCATGGGCTTTTCGATTTATCCTATCTGCGCAATCTCCCCTATTTGATCGTCATGGCCCCGCAAGATGAAAACGAACTGCGGCACATGCTGAAAACAGCCATCGGGTGCGGATCGCCCGCGGCCATCCGTTACCCGCGCGGCAAAGGCGTCGGCGCGCCCCTGGATGAAAAGCTCTTGACATTGCCTATCGGCCGTGGCGAGGTTCTGCATCACGGTTCGGACATGGCAATGATCGCCGTGGGCGCCACCGTCCATCCGGCGCTGGCGGCGGCCCGCAAACTGGCTGATGAAGGAATTAACGTCAAAGTCATCAACGCCCGTTTTATTAAACCGCTCGACACGGAACTTCTCTTAAGCACGGCGGCAGCAATTTCCAAAATACTGACTATTGAAGAAAATGTTCTGGACGGCGGATTCGGCAGCGCCGTGCTGGAATTGTTCGCCCAAAACGGCGTGACGGGCGTGACTGTTACAAGACTGGGCATCCGGGATGAATTTGTCCAGCATGCCACACAGGCACAGTTGCGTTCTCAGCACGGCCTGGATGAAGAAGGCATTTTCCGGACGGCAAAAGAAATTCTGGAAAAATGACAGATAAGTGAAAAGATCGCCACAAAACCCAGCGCATACAGCAGGTACATCCGCGCACCAGGCCTAATCATAAATGAGCCTTCCCGCTTTTTATCGCGGGAAGGCTTTGCTCTTCTATGCCATCTTTTCAATCCGTACCGCGCAGGCCTTGAATTCAGGCGTTTTGGTGATCGTGTCATAGGCAGAACGTCATCCAGACCATGCCTCGGAGAACTTCATCCGGAACGCGGGCTGGAACGGCAACTTTGCCGCTTCGTCCGGTCTGAGTTCGCGTATGATACTGGGAAAGCCTGCGCCCAGAATCCAACACCAGCAGAAACTCTTAAGATGAACGCCGCTTTCACCAATTTTCATATTCTCGCAACTAAAATCATCAGCTACGCGTGATGTCCGTGGGCGTCGTCTTTCTTTTCTTCGCCCCAGGCCACCAGCTTGCC
>CAZBGE010000131.1:0-7008 GCA_964491435.1 uncultured Smithella sp. | reverse complement strand
TCTCTATACCTTGTTGATGGCGCTCTTCACCAATCCGGTGATCGACGCGGTGAAATACATCGTTACCTGATAAACAATGTTCAACAACAAATGAAGATACCTGTTGAAAGGAGGAACAGACCATGATTACGGCACATAAAATACATTACCGGAACTATCTCCGATACAAGAGGATGACTGGAATATTGATGATGTCCGCCTGGGGATTCGTGATGGTCATCGCATCCTTCCTGTTCCTCTGGCTGGGATACAAAATCGACGAGTACATCGGCACGACGCCCAACTTCATGTTCGGTCTGTTCTTCCTGGCGGTCTTCATGTGCGTGATGAGAATTTATAATGAAGCAAAGATCCGGATGAAAGATTTGTAACCGTCACGCCAAGACAAACATGATCTGTTTGTTTTATATAACCCCTCAAGGCTTCTCCGGCTTGAGGGGATTTTTTATACCGCTCTGCCAGCCGGGAAAATGCCGGTTTTAACCCCGTATTCAGCCGGAAACCTTTCAGCATTGAATTAGGCACACGACCCGTTAGATTATAATAATATAGGAATGTGAAACCAATCGACGTATAAATCAATTATCGCGGGTCAAGCTATGGCGGAAACTCAACGAGCGTCAGGGAAAGAATTGTTTGGCTGGGCCATGTTTGATTTTGCAAACTCTTCCTACACGACGGTGATCATCACTGTTGTTTTTTGCATCATCTTTCCCCGCCTCATTGTGGGAGACGGACCGGAGTACCGCCTGGGAAACTTCCTGTGGAGCGCCTCCTTGTCCATCAGCTACTTCATCGTGTTTCTGACAGCGCCTCTTCTAGGCGCCATCATGGATTTTACGGCGTCAAAAAAGAAGTTTCTCTTCGGAAGCTGCATACTTACCGTCATGGCTACCGCATCTCTTTATTTTGCCGGGCCGGGCAGCGTTATTTTGGGAATGCTGCTGATTATTCTTTCCAATACCGGTTTTTCCTACAGCGAGGCTTTTGTCTCCAGTTTTCTTCCAGGCCTCGGCCCGCCTCAAGACTTGGGTAAAATTTCCGGTTATGCTTGGGGGCTTGGTTATGCCGGCGGTCTGCTTTCTACCGCCATCGTCATCTTCGGTCTGGGGGCAAGCGTTTACACACTGGATAATTTTTCCAATCTGCGCATGGTGGGACCGGTGACTGGTTTATTTTTCCTGATTGCCGCAGTTCCAACATTTTTATGGGTTGAGGAAAAAACAACACCCAGCCCCCTGCCGGCAGGTGAAAACTATCTTTCCATCGGAATGAAAAGATTAAAAAATACCTTTTGGGATATCAGGGATTACAAAGACCTGTTGGTTCTTCTGGCTTCCTTCTTTTTTGCCTACGCCGGCCTTTCCATCGTCATTTCATTCGCCTTCATTTACGGAGACCAGGTTGTTCAGTGGTCCGGCACGACGCAAACATTGATGTTTGTCACCACGCAGTTCACAGCGGCGGCCGGCGCATTCATTTTCGGTGTTATTCAGGACAAATGGCATTCAAAGCAGACCTTCATTCTGACACTTCTTGTCTGGTTGGCTGCCGTGTGTCTGATCCACGGTGTCGCAACCGTGACAGCTTTCACAAACTGGCTGTTGGGAACCGCTTTTCAAGAAGAACATGTTTTCCTGCTCATCGGAGCGATTGCCGGATTGGGACTTGGCTCAACCCAATCCGCGTGCCGCGCCATGGTCGGGATTTTCTCGCCGAATACCAAGGCGGGTGAGTTTTTCGGCTTTTGGAGTTTGACCAGCCGTCTTTCATCCATTGCGGGACTGATGGGTCTGGGAATATTGCAGGCGCTTTTTGGTCTGCAAAAAGCAGTGCTTGTCTGCTCGGCCTTTTTCTCTATCGCACTGGTCATCATCCTCTTCGTTGACGAAGAACGGGGCAAAAGCGTTGCTTGTGAACACGCGGGAGAATAAGAATATGAAATGAAGATGAGGACGAACCATGAACGCTGATTCCAGCAAGGCAATGGATATTTTGCTGAAGATCATCAAAGATCTGATCGTCGAGCTGCACCCGGCCTGGCCGCAAACCAGGAAGATCCTGCCGGACAGTTTGTTGACGCGGGACATTGGAATGGACAGCCTCGCCCGGATGGAACTCATTTCGCGCATTGAAAAAAATCTCGGCGTTGTCCTCCCGGAAAAAGTCTTTGCCGATGCGGAAACACCTCGTGATCTCTGGCAAGCCATCCTCAAAGCAGGTCAGGACTTACCTTCCGCAACACCGGCCGAATTCAAGGCGACGGAAACAGGCGATGCGAATGGCCTGCCTTACAGCGCCCAAACACTGACCGATGTCCTGAACTGGCATGTCGCAACGCATCCGGAAAGGACCCACATCCGTTTCTACAGTGACGAAAGCGAAGGGGAAGTCGTCACCTACCGCCAGCTTTGCGAAGGCGCGCAGACCATAGCCGCCGGACTTCAGGGCAAGGGGCTGCTTCCGGGCGATCGCGTCTGCATCATGCTGCCCACGGGACAGGAATATTTTTTTACATTTTTCGGTATTATCCTTGCGGGAGGCGTTCCGGTGCCAATCTACCCGCCCTACCGGATGAACCAGCTGGAGGATCATCTGCGACGGCACAGCGCCCTCCTCAACAACTGCGGCGCAAAAATGATGATCACCATTCTGGAAGCCAAACGCTTCGCCTGGATTCTCAAGGCGCAGGTGGAAAGCATGTCCGGCCTTTTCACAATCCGGGAATTAGCCACTAGTGAAGCAGCGTATCATAAGTTTAAACCGGCTGCGGACGATATCGCTTTTCTTCAGTATACATCCGGCAGCACCGGCAATCCCAAGGGAGTCATTCTCACCCACAGCAACCTGCTGGCCAACATCCGGGCAGTCGGTGAAATTGTCGGCGTGAAGTCCGCGGATGTCGTTGTCAGCTGGCTCCCGCTTTATCATGATATGGGCCTGATCGGAACCTGGCTCAACAGCCTTTATTATGGCGCGCTGCTGGTCGTGATGTCGCCTCTCAGCTTTATCGTCAGGCCTGCGCGCTGGTTATGGGCCATTCATCGCTTCCGGGGAACGCTTTCGGCCGCTCCCAATTTCGCCTACGAATTATGCCTGAAAAGATTGACGGAAAATGATCTGAAAGGACTTGACCTGTCATCCTGGCGGGTGGCCTGCAACGGAGCCGAACCGGTAAGCCCGGATACCGTGGAGAATTTCTGCCGGCGATTCGGCCAATATGGATTCAAACGAGAGGCTTTTATGCCGGTCTATGGCCTGGCGGAATGTTCGGTCGGGCTTTCCCTGCCGCCTGTGGACCGCGGCCCGTTGATTGACAGGATTCAGCGGGATATTTTTCTCAACACCGGCCATGCTGTTCCATCGTCTGATCAAGACGAAAGGATGCTGCAATTTGTAGCCTGCGGCCATCCTCTTCCCGGACATGAAGTGCGCGTTGTCGATGCCGCCGGCCGGGAACTGCCGGAACGGTGCGAGGGAAAGCTTCATTTCCGGGGACCGTCGGCCACAACCGGATATTTTCACAACGACGAGGAGACAAAGAAGCTGTTTGACGGCGATTGGCTGGATTCCGGCGATCTGGCCTATATCGCAGGCGGGGATATTTATATTACGGGACGTAAAAAAGACATCATCATCCGTGCCGGACGAAACATTTACCCCCAGGAGCTGGAAGAAGCGGTGGGCAGAGTTGCGGGAATCAGAAAAGGAAATGTCGTCGTCTTCGCCGCGGAAGACACAGGCAATCGAACGGAAAAACTGGTCATTATGGCGGAGACCAAGGAAAAAGATCCGGAAAAGTTAAATGCCCTCCGCGAGTCAATCAACGCCCTCACAATGGATTTGGTTGGCGTCGGAGCGGACGATGTGGCGCTGGCGCCGCCCGGAACAATCCTCAAAACGTCCAGCGGAAAGCTCCGCCGCGCGGGCAACCGCGCCCTGTATGAGAGCGGCCGGATCGGCAAGGGGCGCACGGTCGCCTGGCGGCAGTTCGTGCGCATCGCCGCATCCGGAGTTTTGCCTGAATTAAAACGTTTACAGCGCGGTCTTTCCAGCGGCCTTTATGCCGCTTATTGCTGGACGCTTTATTATTTCATGTTCCCGATTGCCTGGCTGTCAGTTATGCTGCTGCCTGATTCTGACGGACGATGGGCTGTCATGAGAAAACTGGCACGGTTTTTGGCAGCGGCTTCCTTGACGCCGTTAACCGTGGTCGGAGAAGAAAACCTGTCCGGTGTCCGCTCATGCATATTAGTGGCCAATCACGCCAGTTATCTGGACGGGTTCGTCATGGTAGCCGTGCTGCCGTTTAAATTCAGCTTCGTGGCCAAAGCGGAACTGCGCGGCAGCTTTTTGAAGCGCGCATTTCTGGAACACATGCAAACGGAATTCGTGGAGCGTTTCGACGCGCAAAAAAGCGTGAAAGACGCCCGCAGAATCGCCCTTGCCGCCAAACAAAGCCGCAGCCTCTTCTTTTTCGCCGAAGGAACGTTTACCCGCGTTCCTGGCCTCCGTCCTTTTCATATGGGAGCCTTTGAAGCAGCGGTAGAGGCGGAGGTCCCGGTTGTTCCGGTAGCCATTCGAGGCACACGATCCATGCTGCGCGATGTCGGCAAATTCATCCGCAGGGGCGCCATAACTGTTACAATCGGCAAACCCATTGAGCCCTGTCACGAACAAGATACGGCTGCGCCGGATTTATGGACAACCGCCATTAAAATCCGGGATGCGGCCCGTGCTCATATTCTGAAGCACTGCGGCGAGCCTGATCTTTCCGCGCAATAAAAAATCCGCTTTCGCCGGCTGCGCGGATTTAACCTGTACATTTTCACATCACCGCTTGTTCAAATCAACGATTCAATCGATATGGCTGATTTTAAAGCTAAAACAGCTTTGACTTTGCAATGGAAATGTTGCATGAAGAGACAACATTGGATAAAGGTCTGGTAAGGATTTTTTTATTTTCAGCCAATCAGGGAATCGTGATGAACTTAAATGAGATCATTGAAATTTCAAAGAAAAAATCAGAAGACAAGCTTAAAAAAATCAGGGATGAGCTATCCATCCCTTTTTTTAAACTTAAGGGACAACCGGCCTGGGAAGGCCCCCCTAAAAAAATTGTTGTCATCGGCAGCGGCATTGGCGGAATGGCTTCGGGAGCTCTTTTTGCCAAGATTGGTCACCAGGTTACTGTCTTGGAAATGAATCAAGAACTCATCGGAGGCCATGGAAGATGCCTGACTTTTCAGGGAATGAGCTACTCCATGGGACCGCAGTACGTTTGGGAATTCGGGGAAGGCAAGCTCGGAGACCGTTTTTTAAATTTCTTGAACATCAAAGAATCAAACCCCTTTCTGCCGATGAAATCTGATGGCTTTGAAAGATTCTTCATTGGCAACAGAGAGGATGGAAACAATTATTTTATGTTGGATTTCAAAGTCCCTCTGGGATTAAAAAATTTTCAAAGAGATTTAAAAGCCCTGTTCCCGGAAGAAGGCGACCGGCTGGATGCTCTTTTTAATGAAATGATCTCTATTTATAATACCTATAAATCTTACTTTAGAGAAAATTCTTCCACAGAGGGCCGGTTTTTACTTGCAACACAATTTCTTGCCACAAGCAAAATCCCGTTGGCCATGAAATTGAAACTGGCCCACAGTTTAACAATTTCTGTTAAGGAGTTTTTTGACCAATTTCATCTCAATAACCTCCTCAGGCGTATCCTGTATGGCCATGGCGGCATATTTGCGGAAAATGAATCCGAAATGTCCGCAATCGCCTACATCATTGGAACAGGCAATTACCATACAGGCGCATGGTATCCTGAGAAAGGGTTTCGCCACTTTTTCGATTCACTGGTGTCTGTCATCCGCCAAAATGGCGGTTCTGTGGAAGTGGGTAAAAGAGTTGTCCAATTGGCAACAAAAAACAACCTTGTCACCAGGGTCATGTGTGAAGATGGTTCTTCTTATCCGTGTGATTTTGCATTCAGCGACATCTCACCACGGTTGACCTGCTCCCTTTTGGGCAGGGGAACGGAATCTTATGATTATGCCCCCTCGCACAGCATCCCGACATGTTGCATCGGCATCAAAGGCGGCATGCAATCCGTCGCGGAAATGAAAGGCCGCAATTACTGGTGGCAGAACGGCAACGAGGTGAATTACATGAATCCGGATATTACTGCTCCGCCACGGATGCTTTTTATCGGTTCACCCTCCGCCAACGGATCCGGAAAGGCAAAGAAGAATACAAACGATTCCCTCGTGGTCTTTTGCCCCGGCAATTATCCTCAGGAAAAAATGATTTACGAAACCGGAGAAAAGGCGATCAGGGAATTTAAGAAACAGCTTGCCAAAGATATCGTTGATATTCTTGAAAAGAATGTCTTTCCAGGCATTCGCTCCAAGTTGCTTTTTATTGAAATACTATCATCTGTGGATATTCAGAAAGACACCGCGGGAGAATGGGGAAATGCCTACGGACGAAGACTTACCGTCAAAGAGATTCTTAAAGGGCCTATTGACGAGGAAAATCGCCCTCAAAATCTATACAATGTTTCCGCGACAAAACACAGTCCAGGCATAGCATCTGGTATTTTTACGGCGGGATTATTATTGTACGAATTAACAGGGGTGGAAATTTAGCAAGAGCATCCTTATCCCTTTTCAGGATGATAGGAAAGAATGCGTTTCAGGAAATTGACATCCCAGATGTTGACGGATGTATCCGCCGATTTATGCGTCAAGCTGGCAACAACCCCTTCACCCAGAACGTCCATGGGATCAACGTCGATAACCGATTTGCAGGCTGGACAACGATATTGCATGTAACCGGAGAAAGGATTATGTCCCAAGTGCCGAAACAGCACCGACACCGGGACATCCCCTTTTAAGCCCAAAACATCAAGCTTGCCCTTTATTCCGCAATTGCAACATGTTACATCACGCGTTGGCATAATTATTTTACCTTTAACGGTAATTATTCAGCCTTTTTTATGATTGTGCT
>CAZBGE010000130.1:0-7043 GCA_964491435.1 uncultured Smithella sp. | reverse complement strand
ATATGTTTTTTCGTCCGGATTTATCCGTTTCACATTTCGGGGCAGGCGTGGTATGGAATGTCCGCAAGGAAAGGATGAATCGTGAATAAAACGCCCTTGGTTTTCGGTATCGGCCAGTGTTCGCTGGATTACATCGGACTGATTCACGCTTATCCGCCACCGGATATAAAATGCGAATTTTCCAACCTGATCGTGCAGGGCGGCGGGCCGGTGGCCACGGCGCTTGTGGCGTTGAAGCGCTGGGGATGCGAGGCATACATGGCGGGCGTCGTGGGGAATGACGATTTCGGCGCGCGCATCATATCGCTGCTCAATGACGAGGGCGTCGGCGCCGGCGGCCTTTGCGTCCGCGAGGACCGCTCTTCGCAGTTCGCATTCATCGTCAGCGAGCCTTCCAACGCCCGCCGGACAATTTTCTGGCAGAGGCCTACGGGACAACCGCTGCTGCCGGAAGAACTGGACATCAATCTGCTGCTGCAAAGCCGGGCGCTGCATATCGACGGTTTGTTTCCGGCCGCCTCGCTTTTCGCCTGCCAACAGGCAAAGGCGGCGGGCATTCCCGTGATTGTTGATGCGGGAACATTGCGCGACGGGATGCTGGACCTCGCCAAATGGAGCGACTGCTTTGTCGCCTCGGAAGTCTTTTCGGACGCGCTGGCAGGAACCCCTGAAGAGACCTGCCGGGTGCTGGCGGGCATGGGCGTCCGCTTCACAGGAGTTACGCTGGGCGCGAAGGGTTACGTCGCCCTGATCGATGGACACTTTATCCAAAAAAAGGCTTACCCGACAGAGGTGATCGACACTACCGGCTGCGGCGACGTTTTTCACGCGGGCCTCACTTACGGCATTGTCCGGGGATGGAGCGCCGAAAAAGCGCTGGATCTGGGCGCATGGGCGGCGGCGCAGGTCTGCACAAAGATGGGCGGACGCGCCGGCATCCCGGATGTTAGCGCATTACAGTCGAAATTTCCATCCAGTCCTCAAGTAGTAAAAAAATGGCGGATGAATAAATAAGGCATGGCCCATCAGCAATAATCTTTTTCCTTTACAGGTTAACGGTATTTCGTTAAAAAGCTCCCGTAAACTCTTTAGAAAAACAGGTAGCTTCCCATGTCTTCAAAAATCATGTTTCCCATGTCCGATGCCGTCCGCAACGCTTACGCTCAAGGGCAGGAAGATGAAACCCTGCTTCCGCTGGTCTTGACCGACTCTCAGAATAACCCGGTTGGAAGAATTCATCCGGGCGATTCGGTTATCTTCTATAATATTCGCGGCGAACGCGAAGGTGAATTGACGCAAAGTCTGACCGACCCCAACTTCGCCGAGTTTCCGATTGATAAACATCTTACGGTCAACTTCGCGACCATGATTGAATATGCAAAAGGATTGAATGTCCGGGTGGCCTTTCCGCCGGAAGGCGTTCTTTCCGATACGTTAAGCGATATTATCGCCGCGCATGGTTTGACCCAAACCAAAATAACGGAAGCGGAAAAGGCCGTTCACGTCAGCTTCTTTTTCAACGGCAAGAAATCCGATCCTCTTCCGGGAGAAGAAAGAATTGTCATCCCATCGCGCAAGGACGTCAGGCTGTTTGACGAAGCGCCGGAAATGTCCATTGAGGAAATAACGCGCGCCGCCATTGCCAAAGTGAAAGATCCGTCCTGCAACTTTACCGTTGTGAATTTCCCGAATGTGGACGTTGTCGGCCACATCGAAAACGAACCGGCGATACTCCGGGCAGTTCAGGCGGTGGATCGTCAGGCGGGCATCCTGATTGCCGAAGCGCTTCAACAGGGCATTGCCGTGATCGTCACGGCCGACCACGGCACGGTTGAAAAATGGCTGTACCCCGATGGCGGCATTGATACAGGACATACGGACAGTCCCGTGCCGTTCATCCTGCTGCACCCGGATAAAACACTGACGCTGAAACCGGAAGGCGCCCTGACCGATATCGCACCGACTATTCTGGATATTTTCGGTCTGCCCGCGCCTGATTCCATGACCGGAGCGTCGCTCATTGAACAAAACAGAAGCGCCTTTTCCCCCGTCAAACGGTTATTATTGTTGATTCTGGACGGATGGGGATACAATGAAAATACCTGCGGCAATTTAATCGCCTGCGCCGGAACGCCTGTTATGGATCGCATGATGAAACAATACCCTTATGCAAAACTGGCCGCATCGGGAGTGGCCGTGGGGCTGCCCCCGAAAACTGTGGGCAATTCCGAAGCGGGCCATTTGCACATCGGCGCGGGCCGGCTGGTGTATTCCGACCGGCTGAAGATCGATCAGTCCATCGCCGGTCTTGATTTTCACAAAAACCGGGCTTTCCTTGAGGTGATAAAACAGGCGAAACAAAACGGCGCGGCCCTGCATCTGATGGGCATCGTCTCTTTCTTCAGTTCGCACGGTTCGATCGAACATCTTTTTGCACTGATGGACATGGCGAAACAGCAGGGCATTTCCCGTCTCTTCGTCCACGGTATGCTGGGCAGACGCGGCGAGCAGGCGGAAAGCGGCGCCCGCTATATTCAGCAGGTGGAAGAAAAATGTCTTTCTCTGCAACTGGGGCGGGTGGCCTCCGTTATCGGCCGCTACTGGTCAATGGATCGCGAATTCAACTGGGACCGGATTGAAAAGACCTACCGGATGCTGGTTTACGGAGAAGGAACCAAAATTGCGGCGGAGTAGAAAAAATGAAGACGAAGATTAATCAGACGGTCATAGAGCTTGTTGTCGGAGACATCACCCGGGAAAGTACGGATGCCATTGTCAATGCCGCCAACAGCCGCCTGGCGGGCGGGGCCGGAGTCGATGGCGCCATTCACAGCGCCGGCGGACCGGCCATCATGGCCGAATGCCGCAAAATCGGCGGTTGTCCCACGGGTCAGGCCGTTATCACAACGGGCGGCAATCTGGCGGCCCGGCATGTCATCCATACGGTCGGTCCCGTCTATCGCGGCGGCGCGCAGGGGGAAGCCCATCTACTGGCATCCTCCTACCTCAACAGTTTGAAGCTGGCGGCAAGGCACGGCCTGCAAAGCATCTCTTTTCCGGCAATCAGTTGCGGCATTTATGGTTATCCGGTTTCCGAAGCGGCGCATCTGGCGTTGAAAACCTGCTTTGATTTTGCGCGGGAGAATCCGGACATTAAGACCATCCGCCACGTTTTGTTCGATCAACGGACCTGTGATATTTTTGATCAGGAATTTAAAAAATTAATATAATCGAAAAGTCCTTACTGCGAAACCATGAGAAGAAGATATACCAAGAGACAATTGCAGCCCATTGGCGACATACTGTTTGCCGTCTTAAAAAAAAGAGGAATGGCCGCCAGGCTGGAAGAAAACAATCTGGCCAGACTCTGGCCCAAAGCGGTGGGCGAGAAGATTGCCGCGCAGACACAACCGGACGGCTGGCGCGATGGGACTCTGTTTGTCCGGGCGCCTTCTTCCGTCTGGGTGCAGCAGTTGCATTTCATGAAAGAAGAGATCCGGCAGAAAATGAATGAACTGGCCGGAAAGCAGGCCGTCCGGGAGATTCACTTTACCGTCGGATATAATCCCGCTGCAAAAAATAAGATGAACCCTGCCGGTTCGCAAAAAAATGTTCTCATGGAAAGAGATAAAAAGATGATTGCCGAATGCACGGAATCCCTGGCGGACCGGGAACTGGCGGCGATTATCAAGCGGGTCATGAAAGCGGAAATCAGCCGCCGACGGATTCGCGGGGAGTAGCCAGGTCGCGGAAGATGTTTTTCATGTCCTGTGAATATTTTTTCGGTTCTTCGTAAATATAAAGCGGCGGTTCCATTTTCAGTTCTTCACGCGAGCCGCTCCGGCCCTCAACCAGAACAAACTCCGCGTCGGATGCGGCATCCGAAAAGACCAGCTTCATTCTTTTCGGTTCGATATTTTTTTTGCGAAACAGGAAAATCAGTTCCACCAGTCTTCTTGCGGGATAGATGGTAAAAACACGGCCCGCGGGTTTGAGCAGGCACCGGGAAGCCGCGAGAAAATCCGCAAGAGATCCTTTGATCTCATGGCGGGCGATGGCTTTTTCCCGCAGGGGATTGATCCGTCCGGAATCCAGTTTTCGATAAGGCGGATTGAAAATGACATTGTCGAAAAAACGAGGCGCGTAGATTTTCTTAATGTTCCGCGCATCTCCCGTGTCAATGATCACGCGGCGCGAAAGATCGTTTTGCTCCGTATTTTTTCGCGCCAGCGCGGCCAGCCTTTCCTGAATCTCCAGCCCGTGCCAGCGCGATTGCGCTTAGCGTCTGGCCAGGACAAGCGCGATGACGCCGTTGCCGCACCCCAGGTCTGCCTTCTTGGCCGCTTCAATATTACCTTCAACAATCGGTCCACAAAAACCACATTGACTTTCCCGTGTAAATCAGGATAATTGAAAACCATGAACTGGCAATGGACGGATCATATTCTGCTGCAATTAAAAGAAAGAAATCTTTCCAAAACACTCATCGAAACTGCCTTAAATGATCCTGACGACAAGGCGCCCGGCAGCAGAAACAGGATAATCTATCAAAAGCTTGTTGAGGGCAAGTTATTGCGCGTCATCACCGAAGGCGATCTTTTAATTACGGCATACATGACAGATAAAATTGGAAAGTACACAAAGGGGGTAACGTAAAATGAGAATGCATTACAGTCAGGCTGCCGATGCTATCTATATCCGCTTAAAAGAAGATCCTATCCATAACACCGATGCAGTGACTTCTGATATTATCATGGATTACGATGAAAAAGGCAATGTGATCGGCATCGAAATACTTTCCGCCTCCGAGAAAGTTGATGTTCATGAACTCACGGTTCAATCTTTCGACAAAGTCATGGTCGATAAGATTGCAGCCGCATGACCTGAAAATGTAAAGCATTGCAACCTCTGTAACCTCTGTCACGCTGTAAGCATTGATACCATTAATATTCTAAGCAGATGAGGGGAATCTTGTCATGACGGATTATTTCTACAAGAATTCAAGAGGGAATGAAAAGGGACGGGGGATTGCCCCGTCCCTTGAGAAGATGTTCAGATTTAAACGGTGAAAGACGCTTCCGGTGCTTCCATGATGGAATTGTCGCCTTCCTTGATCACTCTCAGAATCGTGCCCACGATCGGCAAAATATTGTGGCAGAAGAATTTGGCGGATGCCACTTTGCCCGCGTAGTAAGGATACTCAAAATGTTCCTTGCCGATGTCCTCGGCTTTCTTCTGGCAGATCAGCGCCTGTTCCAGCAGAAGTTTAGCGGCATAAATGTAACCCGTGGCGTGAAGGATACGGGTGGCGAAAAAGCCGATCATACCAAATTTGCCCTGACCCAGGTAACCGGCCATGGTGTTCTGTATTTCCTTGTAGTTGTTCAGCGCTTCTTCCAGAAGAGCAAACTGCGCGCCGAATACGGCGTTGGTTTTGTTGGCCTGGACGAACTTATCGATCTCGCCGAGCCAGCCCGCAAAAACCTGACCTCCGGCCATCATCCACTTGCGGCCGATAAGGTCCATGGACTGGATGTAGTTGGTGCCTTCCCAGATGGGATAGATCCGGCAGTCGCGGAGCTGCTGGGCGATGGGGTACTCTTCCGAGAAACCGTATCCGCCATAGCACTGCATGGCTTCCGAGATGGAGAGGAACGCCATGTCGGAACACCAGGCTTTGACGATGGGGATGTTGACTTCGATATAGGCCTTGGCCAGTTTGCGTTCATTCTCATCCGTCGTGTTCTCCGCGATGTCCATGCAATAGTAGGAAAAGGCGATCATGGCGCGGGACGCTTCCGTGATGGACTTCTGGAACAGGAGCATGCGGCGCACGTCTTCGTGGTTGATAATGGGAACCCGGCCCGCCTTGGGGTTGGTGAGCTGGCGGCCCTGGATGCGGCCGGCCGCGTATGCGCAGGCGTTGTTATAGGCCACGGTTGCCGCGGACATGGCCGCGAGTCCGGTGACCGTGCGTTCTTCGTTCATCATCTGGAACATCTGGGCCATGCCCTTGCCTTTGCCGTCAACGGGCGCGTCACCGAGGAGGTAGCCCCGGCACTTGTTTTCCTCGCCGAAATTCACGATGGCCGTTGCCGAGCCTCTCAGTCCCATCTTGTGTTCGATGCCGCCGCAGTTCACGTCGTTGAACTCGCCTTTTTCGCCGTTGGCGTCCGGCCAGTACTTGGGAACGACAAACAGGGAGATGCCCTTGGTTCCCGAAACGCAGCCCTCGATGCGGGCGAGCGCCAGGTGGATGATGTTTTCGGTGATGTCCTGATCGCCGCCGGTGATGAAACACTTGGTGCCCACAATATTGTAGATGCCGGGCTCATTGGTAGGGGTTGCCTTGGTGATGATATCGCCCACGTCGGAGCCGCTGTTGGGTTCGGTCAGGTCCATGGTGCCGGACCACTGGCCGGAAAACATCTTGGGCAGAAAAATGTTCTTAATCGTCTCATTGCCGAAGTCGCGGATCAAACCGGCGGAACCGGTCGTTGCCATGGCATAGGGGCCCAGAGAGGCGTTGGCGGCAGCCAGATACTCATTGATGGCGCCCATCACGCACAGCGGCATGGAGCTGGGATCCGAGTGGTCGGCGTTGCTGCTGCCGAGACCGTTTTCCTGGATGTCCCAGTAGCCTTTCTTGTAGGATTCGGGTGTCGTGACTTTGCCGGCTTTGTATACGGCATGGATGTTGTCGCCGTCATCACTGGTGGGCGCGATGGACAGCTTGGCTATCTTCATTGCGTTTTCGAGGATTGAATCTATATCATCGACGCTGTAGCCGCCCTGGAAACGTCCCACTCCAAAGACTTTGGACAGGTCGAGCCATTCTTTCAGTATGAACTTCTGTTCACGGGTGGAATACAAAAAATTTGATGCCATTTTTCTTTCTCCTTCTTAAATGTACTTCATGTTTATCTTTTGATAAACAGATTTTACAGTATAGGAATGGACCATTTTTTTGTCAACGGATTAAATCCCGGTGTCAAGCCAATATAGAAATGTCCTATTTTCACCAAAATAGAAATGTCCTATTT
>CAZBGE010000129.1:5246-7452 GCA_964491435.1 uncultured Smithella sp. | reverse complement strand
GCCCAGGGCGTGAAAATCCTGCTGGATATCGACAAGGTCATGAACAGCGACGAAATAGACAGCTTCACCCATGAAAACAATCTGACGTAGGATCAGCAACGGCGCGCATCCTTGCGCCCGCGCGGATCTTCTTTTCGTATTATAACATTTTGGAGAAATAATTAATGAAAGCCATGAGCCTCAGGTCCAAACTTTTGTTCGTATTAGCCGTCACAACGGTAACCTTTCTGATCATCGGCGCCGTCACCTTGCTGACCGTGCGAAACAGGGTGATCAAAACCGCTCATGAAAAGCTGGCGGGCGATCTGGCCATGGCCAAACTTTACATCGACAATAAATATCCGGGAAAATGGCTGCTTCAGGAGGGAAAGCTTTTGAAGGGCGAAACGCCGATGAACGGCAATTATGCGGTTGTGGACGCCATCGGCGATGGCACGGGAGATAATGTAACCATCTTCGCGGGAGATACAAGAATTACCACGAATGTGAAAAACGAAGCCGGGGCGCGGGCCACCGGCACCAAAGCGGCGGAAAACATCATTGAAGAGGTTCTGAAGAACAGGCAAAAATATATCGGCAAGGCGAAAGTGGTGGGGGTTTGGAATCAGACAGCCTATGAACCGATTATGGGCGAAAGCGGCGACGTCATCGGCATGTTGTTCGTCGGCATTCCCAACACGCGCTATGATGAGGTGGTCAAGGAAATATCCATCAGAATCATGATCTTCGGCGTCATCGGATTCGCCATTGTCTTTGCGCTGGGATATTTCATCTATACCTCCGTCGTGACGCCGATTGTCAAAGTCATTTCAGGTCTGTCGGAAAGCGCCGGACATGTTTCCGATGTTACTGCGGAAGTATCCGCCTCCTCGCTGAAAGTCGCCGAGGGGGCCGCCTCGCAGTCCTCTTCCGTGGAAGAAACATCCGCGTCTCTCGAAGAACTTCTGGCCATGACCAAACAGAACGCCGAGAACACTACTCAGGCAAAAAGCATGATGAAAGAGTCGGAGCGGATTATCGACCGGGTGAATCATCACATGGACGACATGGCTCAAGCCATCGCCGAGATCACCAAGTCCTCGGAAGAAACAGGCAAGATCATTAAGACGATCGATGAAATTGCTTTCCAGACAAACCTGCTGGCGCTCAACGCCGCCGTGGAAGCGGCGCGCGCGGGAGAAGCGGGCGCGGGTTTCGCCGTCGTGGCCGATGAGGTCCGCAATCTGGCAATGAGATCGGCCGACGCGGCGAAAAACACCAGTGAACTGATTGAAAATACAATCAAAGCGGTGCAGAACGGAAGCAACCTGACCAGCGCAACGCAGGAAGCATTCAAACACAACATAGAGTTTTCCGGAAAAATCAATCAAATCGTTGAACAAATCGCAACTGCATCCAGGGAACAGACGGAAGGGATTGAAAACATCAACGCCGCGATCACAAACATTGATAAAGTGACGCAATCATCAGCGGTTTTCGCCGAACAGTCCGCATCGGCCTCGGAAAGGATGAACCAGCAAGTCGAAAATCTCAATGAGCATGTCGCTTCCCTGACCCAGATAGTCGGCGGACGGGGATAGACAGGACAAAGCGCTCATCATATCGAGACCTGGTTAAAAAAATAACTTCGTCACTCCTGCGCGGAGGCGGGCAACCATCATGTACCTCGTGACGCCGGGCGTGAACATAAACAGCGCGCTGAGGTCATTGGCGGCTCTAAAGACCCGCGCTACATCTTTTTCATGTAGTTCGCGCCTTCAGGTGCGCTTGTTGCTTCGCCTTGATTCTATTTTCGCAGCAAGAATCATCTTGCGGATCTTGAGCAGTCATGCAAAGCAGGTCTCAGATCCCTGAACGCCGGACGAGCATGACGCCGCTTTGCCCGGTCAGGCCGGAATTTACCAATCGTCATCATTGTCCGTCGCATTGTCTTTTTCCTGATCCGGAGCAAACAAGTCATCAGCCAGATCGACGGGATAAAACTCCTCGGGCAAAGCTCGCATGATCTGCAACGGCTTTGCGGGAAAGCGGGCTGACTGGATGGACGGAATCGGCGTTTTCGCCGCCGGGGAAGAATGCGGCGGCGGATCTTCCGGAACCGCTCCTTCCGCTGGTGTTTCCGCGGCTTTCCGTTTTCTGCGGCGAGGGCGGCGGCGGCTTTTCTTTTTGGGAGATTCCTCGGCGCCTGCCGTTTCCGCATGAGCCG
>CAZBGE010000129.1:0-5146 GCA_964491435.1 uncultured Smithella sp. | reverse complement strand
GCCGTTTCCGCATGAGCCGCGAAATCCGGATCTTTTTGCGGCTCCGCGTCTTCATCTGTGTCTTTGTCCGGCGCCGGCAAAGGAAGCTCCTGCATGGCGCTGGTTTCCAGCGTCTGCTCCTTTATGGACTGCTGAACTTCCAGCTTGTCCCAAGCCATATCCGGCCTGCCTTCAATGTGGAGACAGACGCCAAAACCGGCTTCCAGCTTCAGCAATTCGCTTCTTTTATTGTTCAGGATGTACAGGGCGATTTCGTGCGGCAGGCTGACTTTCAGCTCAGAGTAAATGCCCTTGACCGCTTCCGACTCAATTTTACGAAACGCTCCCAGGGACGCGTACTCCAGAGAGGGCCGAAGTCCGCTGCCCTTGCAGTACGGACATTTGATATAACTGATTTCCTGAATGGTGGATTGCTTTTTCTGCCGGGACAATTCCAGCAGTCCGAATTTGGAAATCCGGGAGAGCTGAATTCTCGCCCGATCGACGCTCAGGGCCTTCTTAAACGCCTTTTCCACTTCCGCGATATGTTTTTTGTCCATCATGTCAATGAAATCAATCACGATCAGCCCGCCCAGGTCGCGCAGCCGCAACTGACGCGCGATTTCCTCGCAAGCTTCAACATTGGTTTTAAAAGCTGTTTCTTCGATATTTCTCTTATTGGACCCCCGGCCGGAATTGACGTCAATGGTGATCATGGCTTCCGTGGGATTGATGATGATGTAACCGCCCGTTTTTAATTCCACGCGCTCCTGATAAATGACGCGGATTTGTTCTTCCAGTTCAAACCGCCCGAAAATAGGCGATTTTTCCTTATAATGTTTTAAAATTTTTAAATTACGGGGCGCGACGGCTTTCAGATAAGCGCGCATTTTACGATAAGTTTCAAGATCATCCACCAGGATTTCATCGATTTCCAGCGTCAGGTAGTCACGCAGCGACCGGACGCCGAAATCCGTTTCCTGATAAAGGAAATAAGGCGACGCGATGCTTTCGGCTTTCTTTTGTATCTCCCTCCACAGGCGAATCAAAAACTGGTAGTCCCGCTGGATTTCCTGCTTGGTGCGGTTGATGCCCGCCGTCCGGACAATAAAGCCCATGTCATCGGGAACCTTGATCTGCTCCATCAGCGTTTTGATTTTCTTACGGTCTTCCTCGCTTTCAATTTTACGGGATATGCCGCCGCAGAGCTTATTGGGAAGCAGAACCACATATCTTCCCGGCAAGGAAATGTAAGACGTAAGCAGCGCTCCCTTATTGCCGATGATCTCCCGGACGACCTGAACGATGATTTCCTGGCCGGGCTTGAGAACCGGCCTGCCGCAGGAAGAACCGTTTTCCTGTTCAGTGAAATATTCATGGCTGACGTCCCGCAGCGGCAGAAAGCCGTCCTTCCCGCCGCCGTAATCGACAAAAGCCGCTTGCAAACCCCGTTCAACCTTCAGCACTTTGCCTTTGTAAATATTTCCGGTGATCGGTTCCCGCACCGTCATTTGGATATTGAATTCAATCAATTTCCCTTTTTCGTCCACCGTCGCCATGCGCATCTGTTCTTTGTGCACGGCGTTCACGAGCATAATGTGTTTCATAACCTGTCCTTTTCGGTTGCCTCCAACACCATGCGCACCAGGCCTGACAACATGTCCGGCCGATAAACAGCTTATGCGGGCAACCATTAATATTTTATAAAAAGGCGCTGACGTCGCCTTTGCCAATTCTCAGCAGTTCTATCTCGTCATCAACCAGACTGATGACGCTGGACGGTTCGGGAACAATGACGCCGCCGTCAATAATCAAATCAACGGTCCGTCCGAAATATTCATTAATGAGCGCGGGATCGCCAAGATCTTCGCCATCGTGCGTCTGGACGCTGGTGCTGATAATCGGCTGCCCGAGTTCACGGATTAAGGCAAGACAAATAAGGTTGTCCGGCACACGAATACCGGTGGTCGGCCTTTTGGGCAAAATGATTTTGGGCACCAGACGCGATGCTTCCAGGATAAAGGTATAGGGTCCCGGCAAGAATCTTCTCATGGTTTTATAGGCGTAATCGGAAACCATGGCATACTGGCTGATATGTTTCAGATCGGCGCAGACAAAACTCAACGGGCGTTTTTTATTCCGTTTTTTAATTTCGTAGATCTTTTCAATGCCTTTTTTGTTGGACAAATCACAGCCCAGGCCGTAAACCGTATCCGTCGGATAGATAATGACGCCGCCATCCCTCAGCACCTCCACTGCTTTCCTGATCAGGCGCATTTGCGGATTCTGGCTGTTAATGGATAACACCGTCCAGCCCTCGTTTCTCAGTCGCCGTATTCATGCCTTTTTTCATACCAGCAATTCAAACATTTATCAACAACCGCAAACCGTCAGCTTTTTTCCATGGTCTTAAGGAATTGTACCTGCGGCCATTCTTCCATCGTGTGGGAAAGCCGCCAATCGGAAAGCGCCAGATAAACGAGATTCCCTTCCGTATCCGTCGCCAGGTTCATGTGATGCTTTTTCTGGAAATCGTCCATTCTTTTTGCATCGGCGCAGGTCACCCAGCGGGCGGCCGCATAATCGGCCTGCTCATAATCGGCATAAACGCTGTATTCGTTTTTCAGACGCGACATGGTCACATCAAACTGCAACACGCCGACAGCGCCCAGGATATTGTCGGAACCCCACAGGGGCTTAAAAACCTGAATCGCGCCCTCTTCCGAAAGCTGCGTCAGCCCCTTTTGCAGATGTTTGATGCGCAGCGGATCTTTGAGACGCACGCGGCAGAAATGCTCCGGAGCAAAATGCGGAATGCCGGTAAACTTGAGCGGTTCTTTCTGTGTAAAAGTATCCCCGACTTTGATCGTGCCGTGATTATGAATGCCGATAATATCGCCGGGATAGGCTTCTTCCACATTCGTCCGGTCCTGCGCCATGAAAATGGTAGCGTTGGACAGGGAGATTTCCTTGCCGAGGCGATGATGAACTACATGCATGCCGCGCACAAATTTGCCTGAACAGATCCGGAAAAAAGCAATCCGATCGCGGTGCGCCGGATCCATGTTGGCCTGAATTTTAAAAACAAAACCGGAAAAATCGTCTTCCTCCGGGCTGACCAGACGGGTGGTAGCCGGACGCGGGGCGGGCGGCGGCGCAATTTCCACAAAAGAGTCCAGCAGTTCCTTCACGCCGAAGTTATTGATGGCGCTGCCGAAGAACACCGGCGTCTGACCGGCTTTTAAATATTCCTTGATGTCGAACGGATTGGCCGCGCCTGTGAGAAGGGCGATTTCCTCCCGGAGTTCGGCGGCCTGCGTGTCCAGCAGTTCATCGAGCCGCGGATCTGATAAATCGCTGATCACCACCCCGTCTTCCGAACGGCGGGCCTTCCCCGGCGTGAAGAGATGCAGTTTTTTATCATAGAGATTATAGACGCCTTTAAATCGCTTGCCCATGCCGATGGGCCAGGACAGGGGAGAACATTCAATCTGCAGTTTATCTTCGATGTCCGCCAGAATATCCAGCGGCGCCAGACAGTCGCGGTCGAGCTTGTTGATAAAGGTGATAATCGGCGTATTGCGCAGGCGGCAAACTTCCATGAGCTTTTGCGTTTGCGTTTCCACGCCCTTGGCGCCGTCGATGACCATCAGCGCGCTGTCCACCGCGGTGAGCACGCGATAAGTATCCTCGGAAAAATCCTGATGGCCCGGCGTGTCCAGCAAATTGATTTCACAGCCGGCGTATTCAAACTTCATCACTGACGAAGTGACGGAAATACCTCGCTCCTTTTCGATCGACATCCAGTCGGAGAGGGCGTGCTTGGACGCCTTGCGGGCTTTCACCGCGCCCGCCATCTGAATTGCGCCGCCAAAAAGCAGTAATTTTTCCGTAAGGGTTGTCTTCCCCGCATCGGGATGGCTGATGATGCCGAATGTCCGACGCCGTTCAATTTCCTTTTGCAGTTGTTTGCTCAAATCAACCTCATCTTTACCTTAACCTGCCACCCATCGCCTATCGCCCTGTATGAACAAGTTTCGCCTCTTAACCAATAATTCTCCCCCTGTCAACAGGGAAGACCGCCGGACGGATCGTCATCTTATCGGCTATCACTAAAAAATCCTTGACAAAACCGTCCAGTTGCATAAAAGTCACAATCCGTGAGCGGGCGTAATTCAGTGGTAGAATGTCAGCTTCCCAAGCTGGACGTCGCCGGTTCGAGCCCGGTCGCCCGCTCCAGTAAAATCGATTATCTTGTCAACAAAACATCATTATCTGGAGGTTTCAAAAAATGAATAAACGCATTCATTTTCTAGTCATCCCGATGTTTTGTATTGCCATGTTATCAATGCCCTCTATCAGCCTGGCCTTTCGCTGTGGCGAAGAAATTGTCGCCCGTGGCGATAGCACAGCCACTGTATTATATAGATGTGGAGAACCGGAATATATTACAGGGCGGAACAAAGAGGTAAAGGGAACATTCGCCTCCAGAACTGAACACAAGCGTTCAACTTCATATACAACTGGCGGTTACCAGCAAAAAGAAATAAAGACGGAAATTTGGCATTATAATTGTGGTGATAATGACTTCGTGTATGCCCTGACATTTGAAGATAATGTCCTCATAAAAGAAGAAACGCCAACGAGAGGATATGGCAAAAATAATTGCCTCTCCGTAAAGGAGAGATCAAAAAATTATTAGGTTTCCCTTTTCGGAGTCATCATCATGAATAAAAATGTTTGTTGCCTATTGACCCTCGATCCGGTTAGGCGCTTGCCCCCCACAGGCTTCCCGGTTATGAAAAGTTTTCCTTCCAGAAGCCTCCAATATTCATAGCAGACACCGGCAATCAATTAAAGGGTTTAAAACCGGCTTTGGCGTTTGCGCTTGTCCGGAAAGAGATGCTGAACGATGAAGAAATATTTTCCATAAACCGTACGGGAAGAAAGGAGATGGCCATGACAAAAGGCGACAAGGACAGCAAAAGTTTTGTTCTCAAAAAGACGCTGGGCGAATCAGCTCATCCGGTTTACATGGGAAAGATCGCCAAGGAGAGCGGCCGAGAGGTAACCTGGTTTAAAAAACCTTTATCCAGCCACCAGGAAGTGCTTATCGAGTGCATTACAGGCGAAATTTACCGGTATATCATTGGTCCGGAACAGTCGA
>CAZBGE010000128.1:0-7562 GCA_964491435.1 uncultured Smithella sp. | reverse complement strand
CTGGCCTAGAAAGGGGACATTGTGCGATGTCGGAGAATTTATGGATTGGATTAGTTGGTTTCCTGATTCTTATTATTCAGGGTCTCGTTGCATATTATGTCAGTTCAATAAATGACAAAATTAAAACCATTTGCGCTGAAAACAAACAGGATCACGCCGACATCTGGAAGCGTGTTTATGGGCACTACCATGAGATTGAGTGCGAAAGTGCAGAATGCGGCAAAGTTCACACTGGCAACGTGATAGTTCATCACGGCAGTGCATAAAAGGAAGAATAACCATGGCAACCGAACAAGATTTTAAGAAGGCTCTTGGTTTTTTACTCGCTAATGAAGGCGGGTTCAACAACATCCCCGGCGATTCCGGCGGGCCGACAAATTGCGGCATCAGCCTGAAATTTCTGGCAGGTACCGGCGACTACGACCTGGGAGACCTGGATCATGACGGCGATATCGACATCGAAGACATCCGTGCCATGGATCCGGAAACAGCCGGACGAATTTACAAAAAATACTTCTGGGATTATTTCCCGATGGCGCAGATCCCCGCGCAAATCGCCTACGTCCTCTTTGACGTCGCCGTCAATTCCGGCCAGCAGACCGCCACAAAATTAATGCAGCAGGTACTCGGCGTCAAACCGGACGGGATCATTGGCACGCAAACGTTATACATGCTGCGCATGGTCACCTCAGAGTATCACATGGCTGATCGCATGTGCATTATGCGGAAAGCGCAATACCTGGGATATGTATCGCGGAATCAAAACCTTGATCAATTTCTGGCAGGCTGGCTCAAGCGCATAGACAAGGTGAGAAAACACCTGTTCGAATTCTAACGTCATTCCCGCGGAGGCGGGAATCCAGGAAATTGAATACATGAAAACCGGAACATTGCGGCGCAAAGAAGCGGCCAAAAAAGCAAAACGGCAAAAGCGTAAAAATAAAAAATGAAAAGGAGAGCATCATGAAAAACTGGAAAACCACAGTCAGCGGAATCATCGGAGCCCTGGGAACAATCTTCCCCATGTTTGGTCTGTCCCCGGAATTGGGCAACGCAGTCAGCGTCATCGGCATCACGTTAATGGGCGTATTCGCCAAAGACAGCAACGTCACCGGCGGAAAAGTCAACCAGTAGAGGCCATTCAAAATGACACTTGCAGCGGACCTAATAACTGATCTGGCAATATATTTTAACGACGACGAATTTGCCGCCGAGGCAACCTATACCCCGTTGGTTGGCGCGGCTGTCAAATTCAACGTCATATTTGACGACGGTTATTCCGGAGCAAGCCCGTTTGATATTGAGATCGAGACCACCGGTCCCCAGGCGCTGGCGAAAACATCGGATGTGACAAGTTATGCCATCGGCACGGCCCTGGCCATCGGCGGCGTAACCTATTACATCATCAGCAAGCACAAGGATCCTCCGTCCGGCGGTGCCGGAACAACGTTGTTAATCCTCAGTACGGAGTGGCACGCATAACAATTTGTCATTCCCGCGAAGGCGGGAATCCAGGAGATATAAAACGTGGCAGACAGCAAACGACAGCAGATCATCACCAAAATAGACGCCCGTCTCAAGCTGATATTAACGGCCAGCGGATACCTGACAAATGCCGGATCGAACGTCTATGACTGGTTAAAACGTCCGGTATCGGCCACCAGTTTGCTTGCCCTGGTCTACCGGGATCCGCAGGAAAACAGCGAAGCGTCCACGGCCGGCGCTATCGGATATCACCGGCACCAAATGACCATCGAGATTGAAATACTGGTCGCCAACGGCAGCACAACCATGGAAACCATGCGGAAAGTACTGGCGGATATTGTCACCGTCATCGGTACGGACCCCAAATGGAGCGGCCTGGCCGAAAGCACATTGCCGGGAAGCAACCGGATCGATGTGGATCAGGAAAGCAAAATAGTGGCGGGGGCATTGTTTACGTTTACCGTCGTGTATCAAACAAAAGCATGGAATCCCTATCTATAAGAGGAGGATACAATAATGTCACAAGCACAAGGATCAGAATCAAGGATTATCATGGCGACGGAGGCCACTTTCAAGAGTTCGCCCGAGTCGGTCATCCATGCATGCGAGGCCGCATGGGATGAACTGGTTGATGCGGATGTTACCGCGTCCGCCGATACCACTGCCGGATGTTTTAAAGTGGGTAGCAAGTCGGCTAAGTTTGTTATTGCCACGAATTTGTCTGCGGGCGATATTATCGCTACGGATGATTTCACAGCAAAGGATTTATCGTCATACACGCACATTGTCGCATGGGTCAAGTCCAGCGTCGCCCTATCAGCAGGCGATATTCAGATCCTACTGGACAACACAGCGCAGTGCGCATCGCCGGTGGAAAGTCTGGATGTCCCTGCCCTGGCCGCCAATACCATGACGCAGATCAAAATCGCTTTGGCCGCGGCAGCAAGCTGCACGGCGATTGTCAGTGTCGGTCTCAAGGCTATCGTTGACAAGGGCGCCATGAGTTTCTGGATTGACGACATTCGCGCCATCAACCAGGCCATTGTCTGCCCGTTTAAAAGCGAGTCCATGAGGCTGTCCCGTAACCTCAACTCATCCGCAACGATCCGCAACAGCCGCAACCCGAGCAAACCGGCGCGGGGAAGCTACGAAGTCGGAGGCGACCTGTCCTTTGAAGCGCACCCGTTCATTCAGCGCCTGTTGCATTATGCGCTTGGGTCGGTCGTATCAACAAACAACTCAACCTATTATGAGCATGTTTTCAAAATCGGATCGCTCCCGTCGTTTGTCTATGAAAAGGGCTTCACCGACCTGGACAAATATTTCGTTTATAACGGCTGCAAAATTGGCAGTCTTAAAATGTCCGGCAAGGCCGACGGCTTCATTGACGGCTCCATCAGCATCATGGGCGCGAAGGAAACCATCAAAACCGTCAGTTTCGACGACAACGGCATTGACGACGCCTTCACCCCGTTTGACGCGTATGAGGCAGTCATATCGGAAAGCGTGACGCCTCTGGGAACCGTGACGGAATGGGATTTCAACATTGACAACAGTCTGGACGGGGGTAGTTATGTCATTGACGGAACCGGTGAACGTTATTCACTTCCGGCTCGTCGCGCGAAAGTCACCGGGAAAATCACCTGCCTGTTTGAAGATACGACCATGTACGACAAGGCCATTGCCAACACGGAAACGGCCCTGAACATCGTTTTGACCAAAGGAACGGGCGCAGGAACGGCCGGCAATGAAAAACTGTCCATCTATTTCGACGAATTGATTCTGAAGCCCTCTTCGCCGGTCATTGGCGGAGATCAGGGCGTGGTCGTGGACTTCGATTTTGAAGCCTACTATGAAAACGATGCCGATGCATCCGCCGCTCGGATGGTGTTGTTGAATACACAGGCACTGGCATAAATACGTCATTCCCGCGAAGGCGGGAATCCAGAAACTAAAGGAGTGAACATGCTGAAAATATCAACGAAAAAATTTGATCCGGCCAATTTGCCGGAAGGCGTCTGGGTAACCTATTCCGAAGGCGTCCGCTTCAAAATCCGCAAACTGACAGGCGATGCTCTGAAAGCATTACGAAAGCCCTTTGTCACCACGTCGCTGGAGTTCAACCTCTCATCGCGCCGGATGGAACAGGCGGAAAAGCTGGATATTGAAAAATATGATGATGCGCTAGTGGAATTCATTATTGAAGGCTTTGAGAACTTGGGTGATGAATCAGGAAACATGCTGCCTGATAGCCTGGAAAGCCGTCGCGCCATCATGAACATTCCGGCGTTGCGGGAATTTATCTGGGAATCCGCCTCAACGTTGGATTTGCTCCAACAGCAGAAACAGGAAGAAAAAGTAAAAAACTGACTGCCGCCGCTCGCTGGCTATACGGGCGGCGGGGCGCGAAATACTGCCGCACATGCCAGACAGCGGCCAGGTCGAAAAAGAAGCCGCCGAATTGCGCAAACTGCCGCAACCGGATGCCGGAACTGGATGAAGAAACGGAAACCTTGCTGAACTGTTTCCGGCTTTGCGATTCGCAATTAAGATCATCAATGGGAGGCGTTTTTGCAATGGATTGGAACAGCGTTGATAATGTGGCCAGAGCGTTAAACATTGACCAAGACGTTACGTTTTACGCGGCCTTAAAGCAATATGAAACCGTATTAATTGAAGAATTAAACCGCAAGGAATAGATCATGGCTGACCAGGAAGTCAAAATCCGCATCTCTACAGACGCGTCGCAGGCTATCTCGGGTATGCGTAATTTCGAGGGCGCCGTGAATCGCCTGGAGACTCAATCCGCGTCGCTCGCATCCCGCATTAAAAGTCATTGGTTGGGGTTATCCGCCGCCGTTGCCGGTGCGGCAGCAACAGTTTATGGCGCATGGGATCTTGCCAAACAGGGGGCAGATATACTTGAAACCAGAGGAATATTAGATAATCTGGCTAAATCGTATCAGACAACCGCCAGCATCATCGTTTCCAGCATGGCAGAAGCCAGCGAAAATCTTATTGCCAACTCAGATCTAGCCCGGATTGCGCTGGGCGGCCTGGCCAAAGGGCTGAACCCGGAGCAACTCATTGAATTATCAGACGCCGCCCGCATTCTGGGGGATTCCGTCGGTAAAAACGCTACAGACGCCCTGAATGACCTGACGGAAGCGCTGGAAACTGGACGGATGCGCGGCCTGAAGCAATTTGCCGGGAGCGCAATCGACCTGAAAGATACGTTTGGTGAACTAGAATCTAAATTGACCGCAGCAGAAAAAGCGCAGGCCATGTATGCGCTCATCATGATCCATGCCACGGACTTGCAGAAAAAACAGACAACCGCCGTCAGTGATACCGCCGACAAATTTGAAAGTCTGGAAACTAAAGTCAAAAACGTCAAAGACGCTTTTGCTGTCTCGATGTCCGTCATGGTTGCCCGTCTGGGCGATTATTTGACCGCGATAGGCAATGCAATCCAGAAAACAGCGTATTTTTTTGGCATTATGGATCGTCCGTCCGGCGCCACCAGATCCTGGGGCGACGAAAAGAAAACAACATCCGACTACCAACAACAAGTTGAGGATCTTAAAAAAACACTGGCAACCCGCGTGACCGTTAAATCATCATCGTCAAAAGCAGACAATACCGCCGCTCGGGCAGCGGAGGAAGAAAGACGCCTGCAGGAATTAATGACCGACCTCTGGATTAAGGACGAAGCCAAGAAATGGGAAGAACTTGAAAAGTGGGAGCAGGAATACGCACAACAGAAAGAGAAGGAAGCGGATCTTGCCATCCGTACCGCAGCAGAAAAACAAAAAGCCGAGCGTGACCTTTATCAAGACCTTCGGGGATACGAAAACAGCTTCTATGCTGCCTCTCTATCGCTTGTGGAATCCCAGACGGCAAAATACCGCGAACTGAAAATTGATGAAGTCGCCATCACCGCATGGGCGGAAGAGGAAAAAAGAAAAGCCACGCTGCAGTTAAAACGCACAACGCCCGGCGGATCGTATGATGAAGGATGGAAACAGGGAGCGCAGGACTGGACCAAAGGCGTGGGCAATATGTTTACAGCAGGCGAAAAAATGGCCAAGACAACAGCCGATTCCATGTCCAAATCATTTTCAAGCATTTTTTTCGATGCCGCAAAGGGAGAATTAAAAGACTTTTCTTCGTATTTCAAATCCTTCTCGGATTCAATACTGAAAGCTTTCACGGATATGCTGGCCGATATGGCCGCAAAATGGGCAATGGAATCAATCTTCGGCAGCACATCAGGTGGCGGTGGTCTTCTTGGTGCTGGCGCATCTTTATTTAGTGGTTTCTTTGGCTCAGATTCCGAATATGGCTACGCCAACGGAGCGGCGTTTAGTGGCGGCAGAGTCACGGCCTTGGCGAATGGCGGCATAGTGTCGCGCCCGACACTTTTCCCGATGGCCAATGGCATGGGGTTGATGGGCGAAGCGGGACCGGAAGCCGTTATGCCCCTGAAGCGAACGTCAAGCGGAAAGCTGGGCGTTGTAACAGAAGGCGGAGGCGGCGGCGGATTAACATTGAACGTACCGATCAACATCAGCGGGCCGAGCAGCAAAGCAATGATATCAGAAATGCGCTCGGAAATTGAAGAAACAGCAATCAGGGTATTGAAGCGGCATTCATAATCGTCATTTCTTCATTCGCCGTCATTCCCGCGAAGGCGGGAATCCAGGAGAGAAATAAATGGGCAACATTGTTTTAGGCAGTTACACATTCGCGCAGCATCCATCGGACATCAACGAAATGATGAAAGCCGTTAAAGAATGCGCTCATGTCAAAACCTATTCATCCGTCGCTTTTTTCTCCTGGGGGACATCATTAGTCGGCAAAATCATCGAAATGACCTGGGAGTATATGAGTTGCGACCAATACGATTCGATCGATACACTTTACCAGGCGGACGCCCAAATCGTATTTGACCCGCAGGACGGCAGCAGCAAAACATATAACGTGGAAATTGTTGAATTTAACGGAAAATACCATTTGGGGCTTACCCACGATGATAATGATTACCGGAAAAATATTAAGTTGCAGATCCTCATTATGAGCGAGGTATAGCATGGCCCTCACCCTTGACGCGACATTAGCCACAGCGCAGGACAGCCAGTCACGACGGCCGCTGATCGAGATCATATCCTCTCGCCGGAAAGACGACATCCCCTTTGAAGGAAACGCCTTAACTTCCGAGACCTTCAACGAATACGGCGTTAACGCGATACCTCATTCATCGGGCCGGCTGTGCTCCGCCTACTGCTATGGGCCGGACGCAGACAGCGACTGCGGAATCAAATTTATTTACACCGATGTTGACCGTCTGGAATTTTTCACCACCACGATTGAGCTTTTCACAAGCTCATCCTACGTCATGACCGGCGTGACGCTGTGCGAAATGACCGGCGGGAACGTCTGTCTGGCATACCTTTACACCTATGGCGGAAACTACTATCTGGCCTCACGCATTGTCACCGTCACGGGAACGCTGGTTGCCGGGTCCGTCAAGGCCATCGGGAACTGGGCGACAACCACCTTCACTTCAGATCCGTGGCTGCACACGCTGACAACCAACTCTTACCTGATGCTTTACGGTAAGCAATCAGGCTCTGATTACTACATCTACAAACGCACATCCGCAGATTGTCTCACATGGAGCGCGGAGAGCGCCTTAACGATTGCGGGATTGGTCAGCACTTACAGGCTGGACAATCCGTCATTGCTGATCATCAGTACGGGCGCGTGGTGGCTCTGGTTCGATGTTTGGGAATCAGGTGTCACTGCCCCGCTGAAAAATATCTATTACAGCGTGTCCGCCGATAGCGGGTCCACATGGGGCAGCGCAACAAAGTTCACGTCCTATGACAGCGCCGCGTCCATCGGGAATCATCCGGTGGCCGTCCAGAAGACCGCGAACCAGATGACAATGGCCTACACCCAGATTGACGCCGCTCTGCACATGGACGACACTGTGGACGTGTGGCCAGCGGGCGATCATTCAATGGAACTGTCTTTTGATTCCGTTAACCGCAAAGTGTATATTGTCAATTCCT
>CAZBGE010000127.1:0-7724 GCA_964491435.1 uncultured Smithella sp. | reverse complement strand
GGCATAGGTGTTGAGTTAAGCATGTTGCCAAAAGATTTTAAAGATGTAGTGCGTACCTTTAGGTGCGCACGCCTTGGCGGGTCTAAAGACCCGCACTACATAACCGTGAATATTTTTTTCAGAGAATAATGAATAACATGTTCCTATAATTGGAGGTTTAACTTAACACCTATGGGGCTGAGGGTACAGATCATGATCAGCAGGATCGCCTCCTTCGTCGTGGCGCCCCTGTATATTCTTCTGCTGCGCATCATGGGATACCGGGTCCGCAATCTCCGGCAGATCCGGAGGCAATGGAAGGAGCTGACGCGCAAACACGGCGGTCCCTGGCTGATTTGCTCCAATCATCTGACGATGATCGATTCGCTGCTCATCACCTACGGCCTGCTTTCCCTGCCGGAGCATCTCTGTCACTACGGTAAGATTCCCTGGAATCTGCCGGAGCGGACAAATTACTATCACCACCTTTCGCTGCGAATCATCTGCTACCTGAGCAAGTGCCTCCCCGTCGAGCGAGGCGGGGATCGCGACAAGATCATGAACACGCTTGCGGCATGCCGGGAGCTGCTGGCTGCCAGACAGCACCTGATGATTTTTCCGGAAGGAGGCCGATCGCGTACGGGCCGCATCGACACGGAAAACTGCACTTACGGCACCGGCCGCTTCATGGCCGAATGCCCGGAATGCCGGGTGCTGTGCGTCTATCTGCGCGGAGACCGGCAGAAGAAATACAGCGTCTTGCCCTCATGGGGAGAGCGCTTCACCATGGAGATGAAGACCCTGATGCCGCAGCCGGCAAACCTGTCCGGGCTGAAAGCCCAGCGGTATTACGCCCGTCTGATCATCGAACAACTGTCTCAAATGGAGGAAGATTATTTTGCCGCACATCGGGAACGATATTGTCGATCTGCATCTGCCGGAAAACCGGGAGAAAATCAGGGACCGGCGCTTTCTGGACCGGGTTTTCACCGCTGAGGAACGGGCGTTCATCGAACAGCGGCCGGAAGACGGCCATGCCCTCCTGTGGGCTCTGTGGGCGGGAAAAGAAAGCGCCTACAAGGCGTTGAGCAAAAACATGCCGGATATTTCCTCCGCCCCCCGGCGCTACCGGGTTGTCTTTTCCGTTTTGGCGCCGGACGGAAACAACGGGAGCGACGGCCATGTCCAAAAGATCAGATCGGACAAAGATTCCATATGGACCGGCACGGTGGAAACGCCGGCGGGAAACGTCTCCTGTCAGGCGCTGCTGACCCCGGATTATGCGCACTGCCTTGCCGTTGCCGGCGGATGCCTGCCGGATGAGCGGATCGTCAGCCATATCCTGAAATGGAAGCAGCCGGAAAACCCGTCCGCCGCCCTGCGCCGGTCAGCAATCATTCATATGGCCGGTGCGGCGGCTGTCGATCCGTCGGCCGTGGAGATCATAAGATACCAGACACCCAAGGGTTTGGGGATGCCCTGTGTCCTCATCAACGGCAGGCGATGCGCAACGGACATCACCCTGAGCCATGACGGCCGCTGGGGAGCGTTCGCCCTTCTGAACAAGTTCTCCAATTAACTTCTTGATAAAATGCCGCTGCCGGTGTGTGGAAAGCTAACCAAGAGCTTCTCTGACTTTTTCCGCCAGATCCCTTAGGGTAAAAGGTTTGGGAATGAATTTCACTCCTTCATCCAGCACCCCCTGGTTTGCAATGATATCCGCCGTATAACCGGACATGAAAAGACACTTCATCTGTGGCCGGATAGCCAGGATACGTTGAGCCAGATCTTTGCCGTTCATTTCCGGCATCACCACGTCGGTGATCAGCAGGTGAATCGGAGAGACGGACTCCGAGACGATGCGGAGCGCTTCCCGCGGCGTGCCCGCAAATAATATCGCATAGCCCAGATTCTTCAACATCGTCGCGCTTATCTCCAAAATCATCGGATCGTCTTCGACCAGCAGGATGGTTTCTCCCTGTCCGCAAGGAATATCCTGATCAATTGCGTTTGTTTCTGCCGGTGATTTGCCGGCAGACAGCGGGATATAAATTTTAAAAGTCGTTCCCGTCCCCAATTCACTATACACATTAATGAATCCCTTATTCTGTTTGATGATGCCATAAACTGTCGATAAGCCCATGCCCGTTCCTCTTCCCATGCTCTTGGTCGTAAAAAAAGGTTCAAAGATGTGCTTCCGGGTCTCTTTGTCCATGCCATGGCCATTGTCGCTGACGGAAAGCTGAGCATATTCTCCGGACATCACATCCGTCTCGGACAGAGAATATCCTTCATCGACAAGGACTGCATCTGCTTCAATGATAATCTTTCCAATTCCTCCGATGGCGTCCCTGGCATTGACACAAAGATTAAGCAGAAGTTGATCGAACTGAGAGGGGTCCATCATAACCCGGCAGGGGCTCTTTGCCGGATGCCAGGTCAATTCAATATTTTCACCAATCAAGCGGCGAATCATTTTCAGCATGGCTTCAACTGTTTCGTTGACATTCAACAAGACAGGCGCAATCGTCTGTTTGCGTGCAAACGCCAGCAGCTGACGGGTGATGTTCGAGGAACGTTGGGCTGCGTCGAGGATTTTGTCAAGATTCTTCCGCAATGGATCACCCGGCGCCATTTCACCCATGGTCAGTTCGGCATACCCGATGATCACCCCCAGAATATTGTTGAAATCGTGAGCAACGCCGCCCGCCAGAACGCCAACCGCCTCCAGTTTGCGGGCTTGAAGCAACTGCTCCTGAAGTTTCATGCTTTCCTCTTCCACTCGTTTACGTTCGGAGACGTCCCGGGACACGTTCGCCAGATAAAGCGGCAACTTGGTGACTGGATCTGCAATGGTAAATATCAGCGCATACACATCTGATAACTTACCAGTTTTTATATTCTTATACTGCAGCTCGCCTTCCCATGTTCCGGTTTCCAGAAGCATAGGCAAGAGACGGGTTTTTACCATTTCCCGCATATGTTCCGGAAGAACATCTTCAATGTTGAAATCTCCAACCTCATCCTGTTTAATCCCCAGCATTGCAGATCCCGCCGCATTGAGAAAAAGCATTTTTCCATCACGATCAGACAAGTTGATCAGTTCGCTGCTGTGCCGGACAATCGACGCCAGTTTTTGGATCTCCTCCCCGGCCTTCTTTTGCTCCGTGATGTCTTCCATCATTCCAAGCTGGCAATAAGCGCGGCCATCGGCGCCGGGAAGGAAAAATCCACGATCTCTCAGCCAGACGTAGCCGCCCTGCTTGTGCCGCATGCGGTACTGAGCATCCCAATAGGAGCAAGCCTTTTCGGCGTCGTGCAGAGACGCCAGGGTGGCCTCCCGGTCATCGGGATGCAGCAGTTCTTCCCACTGGATGAAGCCGCCGCAGCTCTCCTCCGGCTTGTATCCCAGCACCTTCTCGATGCTGGCGCCCCAGGTGATTTGTCCCGTGGAAATCATGTATTCATAGACAACCTGCCCCGAGGCAGTCACGATCAATTCATAGCGCCGCATCCAGTCTTGCAGTTCCTGCTCTATTTTTTTCCGGTCGGTAATATCCAGCAGCAGACCGTCAAAAACAATGCGGTCCTTTTTGCGTGTTGGCGTGGATAAACCATGAAACCAGATGATCTCACGCGATGGTTTGATAAATCGTCCTTCAAAATCCCACTGCTTGAAAGCTTCCACTGCCTTCCACAGAGAATCCAGAAATCTATCAGCATCCTCCTGATGAATATGGGAAATGAATAACGGCAACAAATCATTCAGGTTTCCGGTAATGCCAAAAATTTCCTGAAGACGTTCTCCTGCGTAACTTATGCCATATCCGCCATCTTCCTTGACATAGAATTGATAGATAACACCCGGTATATTTGCCGTGATACCGCGCAGACGCGCTTCGTTTTCCCGTATCTTTGCCTCCGCTCGTTTACGTTCGGTAATGTCCCGAAACATGCCGGCAAGATATTCTTTACCTTCTATGATAATAGGCGAGGCGCTTACATCCGCAAAAAATACCGTTTTATCTTTTCGGAGAACGGGCAATTCCTGTGCGCTCAAAATTTCCTTTCTTGATAATTTATCAAATATATCCATTGCATATGGAATAGCTTCTTCCGGGTGGATGTCTTGGATTCCCAGCGTTAAAATTTCTTTTTCCGTGTAACCGGTCATTTGGCATATTTTTTTATTTGCTAACGAGAACTTTTTGTCGGAGCTTTGCGCGACCAGAATACCGTCTGACGCAGTGTCAAAGAGGGTCCTGAACTTTAATTCCGCATTTTTGATCGTCTCTTCAGCTTTCAGGCGTTCCGCTTCCTGACGAAATCGATAAAAATTCACGATCAATCCCGCGGAGATCATAATCAGCAGAAAGACGATGATCATGACCACCCACGCCCGGTATCTGGACTCCGCCAGCACCTCCGCCTTATCTACCTTTGCAATGATGAACCAGGGTGATTGGGGGATTTGCCGCAATTCAGACAATACTTCGATTCCCCGATAATCTGTGCCGGAAAACTTGCCGGAGATCCCCAAAACGGCACGCACTGCGGGAGCATTTTTGTTGATCAATGGAAATCGCATCCGGAGAGCGGTATTCGACCTGTGTCGCAGCTCATTGAGAAACAGCACGGAATCGCCTTCCCTGCGGACGAGGAGCGTTTCGGCAGTCTTGCTCGATGTCGGCCATGTCTGGATGAGGGGGAAAAGATAGTCATCCGCTTTGCTGCGGAGAACCACAACGGCCATGGGCCGGCCTTTTTCATCGGGCACCGGGGCTACGGCGTCAATGTAAACTTTGCCTTGTCCATCAAGGTACAGCTCGCTCAAGGTCTCCTGGCGGTCCTTAACGGCAGCCGCTATCGCCTGGATGGTGGCTTGATGAACAGGGCCGGAATCGGATTGGTCCGACAGAAGGATCTTGCCCTGCGTATCCAGAAAAAGCGCGTCCGCATAAATCGTCACTTTTCTGTTGATATGTAACTGGGTCTTAAGCGCGTCTCTGGCGCCGGCATTCATCGGATCATGAAGAAAATTCGCCATTTCCTTTTTGACCAGCGGACCCGGCGCCCTGCGCACATCCGCCACCCTTTCTCTCCTCCACTCATTGATGGTATCCGCCTTCAGTTGCGCAATCGCCGAAAGATTCTCATATTGATCATTCAGGATGCGGGAGGCTTCCTGGTGGTAATAAAGCAGGCCAAGACAAACTAACCCGCCGGCTAACAAACAGAAAACTGCGATTAACTTGATACCAAACGGATTAATGCTTTTCATGTTTCTAATTTCTCCTGAGCAGCCCCCCTGCTTTGCCTTGGACTTCCAGTGTTTGACAATTCCGGAATTACAGGAAAGCCCGCTGTGAACCGCTCAAAGTTTACAGCACAGGAAGCAAACAGTGGAAGATGCCAAAAGTTTAAACCATACAAAGCGGCAATGCAAGCATCATGTGGAAAATTCCGGGAGCATAACAATAAATTCACTTGATTAAGATAATGAAATAATTTAAGAATCATATACCGATGGCGGTTCGCTTGAGCCTTGATGAACAGGAAAAGAGAAGATAGAGGGGAAAGCTCATGTCCAATATTCTGGACAGTATCCGTAAATTATTCAATCACCGGAAAAGCCGGCGTTACGACGTCAACAGCGGCACATGCGTAATCATTTCCTTTGACAAAGGCCGGGAAAAGATGGTCCGGCTCATCGATATCAGTGACGGTGGTATGGCGTTCGTCTGCCGTGAGCCTCAATCCGAACTTGATTCCTCCGGCATCCTGAAACTGTTCGAGAACTCATCCTACGCGGCGAAAATTCCCTTCGACACGGTTTCCGAAACATTCATCCTGGATAAAGAACAATCTTCCGAACCATTCTGGCGCCGGAGCGTAAAATTTGTTTGGCTTGGCACACTTGAAAAAGAAACCTTGAAAGATTTCATCACTCAAATCAAACGCCGCAAATCTTAAGCTACCCTGTCTGTTTCATGATCAATCCGTCTGGAAATTCCAGACCAGTTCCATTTTTTTCAGACAAACGCACCCGATCTCATCGGGGCCCGCCAACGCCAACCATTTGTATTTACTGCAATACGCATATATCGCCTTTCTGGCATGATTGCTGCTTTAACATCAGGCGATAAAACCAGCATGGTTTTAAGGCAAGACAAGAGACGACGCCATGGCCATTGTTCTGTACATGATGCATAAAGAAAAAGCGGGAGATGATTTTCTCCGGATTATTAATCATGAAATTCCTGAGCATACGATTGAAATATATTCGTCACTTACCGCCTTGTCGAAGAGATTGCGCCGGCCGATGCTGGATGTCAGTGTCGCGGTGCTTTACGCTTCAAACCGCGCGGAACTGATGGAGCTGCTTTACCTGAAAGATCTCCTCAGCGAAGTGGAAGTGGTGCTGGTCTTGCCTGGCGGCCAGCCGGACATGCTGGATAAAGCGCACCTTCTGCACCCGCGCTTCATCGTGGAAACGGAGAATGATTTCAAGCAATTGGGAAGAGTTTTAAGAAAGATGACGGATCGATATGATAAAAAATATGGAAACCGTGTGAACGAATAATTTGCTTAGCCCTATGATCAAAAATGAGGAGGTAGTATGAAAAACCGGTCTTTGCGTTTTAAAATGATGTTAGGCGGCATGCTGGCGGTACTGGTGCCATTGCTGGTGGTCGGAGGATTTTCCATGCTCAGGTCCATGACCGCCTTGGATGACTTAGCCAGATCTCAGTCTGTGTCCATAGCTAAGGGGCTGGCCCACATGACCAATCTGGCCGTTCAGGAAGAGATGAAGATTATTGTTCAGACCTCTCAGCGGGAGGCGGTCATCGCCGCCGCCACGGAGCATGCCAATGGCGTCAGGGAAGGCGAGGCCTCCAGGAAAGCCACGGCCGAACTGACGGCAATGCTGCAGAAAAAAGGCGAAGATTATGAAGTGGCCTATATTGTCGGCATGGACGGGTCCCTTATCGCCGACGGCCAGGGGGGCAAATTCCTCAATAAAGGCATTAATCTGACGGAGAGGGATTACTTCAAGGCCGCCAAGGAAGGCAAGGTCGCCGTGGGCGCTGTGACAAAATCGAAGGCGACCGGCGCTATCACGATTCCCTTCGCCGCGCCCATCTATTCCAGGGGGAATAATATCGTGGGCGTCATCGGCGCAACCGTGCTGATCGATTTCATATCGGAAAAAATCGCCGGGACCAAAATGGGGAAAACCGGTTACGGCTTCATGCTGAATAAACAAGGGATTGCCATTGCTCATCCGAATAAGGATTTTATCATCTCCATGGATGCGACAAAGCTGGAAGGCATGGAAGAAATTGTTGATCAAATGCTCAAGGGCAATACGGACTCGTTGCCGTACTCTTTCAAGGGAGTAAAGAAAATAGCCGGTTTCGCGCCTGTGCCGCTGACGGGGTGGAGTGTTTGCCTGACTCAGGATTACAGTGAGTTTATGGCGCCTGTCTATCACCTGGGAATCGTTATCGCCATTATCGGCGGCATTTTCCTGATTATTGCATTCGCCGGCATTTCTTTCCTGGCCCACAGCATCGCCTCGCCCATCAACAATATCTCTAAAGAGCTTGACGATGCCTCCGAGCAGGTGGCGGCGGCGTCCTCCCAGGTCGCCTCGGCCAGCCAGAGTCTGGCGGAAGGGTCGTCCGAGCAGGCTTCCGCCCTGGAGGAAACTTCTTCTTCCCTGGAGGAAATGTCCTCCATGA
>CAZBGE010000126.1:0-7768 GCA_964491435.1 uncultured Smithella sp. | reverse complement strand
CACTTCCTGTTTATCATTGACAGGTATTATCATCTTTCTTATACTCCTGCCCGTGAAAAACATATTGAATAATATTCACAGAATCATAATTGCCTCGTTGCTGCTGTGTCTTTGCGCGTGCGGCGGCGATAATTCGCGGCAGCCTGTTTCCGCAAAGAAAGAGTGGACAATTCTGTTTTATACCTGTGAGGCTAACAATCTGGAAGATTATGCATTCAAAGATCTGGCAAAATTGCTTGCCTCGCGAATAGAGAATGATGCCGTGACGGTGCACATAATGATGAACACAAAGACTTACGGTTCCTGGCGCATCACCATTGAGGGAAATTCATCGGGAACAAATTCGGTCAACATGCTGCAGATCGAGGACCCGGATATGTCCGACATGCGGAATTTAATTCACTTCATCCGGGAGTCCGTGACAGCGTCCCCCGCCAGGCGCTATGCGCTTATCTTTCAGGGTCATGGTTCGGGATGGTATCTCAATATGGAAGAGGACAAATCTGTTTCCGTTGCCAAGATTGCGCAGGCAATAGAGCAGACAGGCGTTCATTTCGAAATTCTCGGTTTTGATATGTGTCTCATGGCCGGTATGGAAACGATCTGGGAATTAAGAAAGATCGCCCGTTATATCATTGCCTGTGAAGATTACGGTCCGTGGGAAGGACTGGTTGATCCGGGCCTGTTACGGGAATTTTCCACCGAAGCAGACACGTACAATATTCTGAAATTCATGTCCGATCATTTTATCAGCAGAAATGAGGTCGATGAAAACGACGATCCTGCCGACATGTCCATTATCGCAACATCTCCGGTGGAAGAAATGAGTTCGTTCCTGGAAACTCATGAAAATGCGTTCTTATCCATAGCAAACCTTTTCGGTTCCCAGTATGCCATCGACCGGAGCGGATACAACCAGCTTCAGGATTTGTATTCGCTGGCGCAGGAAGCATTTGCCGATGATGCCGATGCCTGGGAGAATTTTGCGGAACTTTATTCGAACATGGTAATCCATTATCAGCAGAACAAGAAAAAGAAGGAACAATCGTATGCCGGATTTCATCACGGTTTGAGTATGGTGGTGAATGGCGATACCGATGATTACGATACCTGGAAGACCTATCAGGAACTTAGCTTTCCGGTTCGTTTGAGCACGGTCCATTGATCTTGCAAGGGCGGATGCCGGCTTCCTGCACGGTTTATGTTCTAAAGTTTTCACCGTGTTTTCTGATAAAAGAAGCTTGAATGTGCTCAACCTCAACTGATTGAAAAACTTACCATTACTGCGCCATGGGGATCTTACAGAGGGTAAAATCCGTATTTACATTGGAAAGTAATCCGTTATTGTCAAAATGGTGATGATGATTGATCTCCTGAAACCGCCAGTATTTGACGATAAGGACAAAACTCTCACGGCCGGTTTTGTCACGCGCGGATTTTTCCATATTGGTACAGCTTTGGAAGCCCTGTCGAGAGGTTCCATGCAAGGGAGACGCGGTTAAATGAGGAATCCGCTGTAACTTCTTCCCTGCCCCATCGCCCATCTCTTTATTCTTTCACCTTACCGATCGGAAACGCCTGACCGCTGATGGAGATGGTCGGGTACTGCGCGCGCTTGAAGACTTTTTCCGCCAGCAGCGGCACTTCGTTATCGACATAGTCGGCAAGTTCTGTCGTCTTGATGAAGCCGGTCTTGCCCTTGTCCGCCTTCCCTTTGAGTCCTTCGGCCAGGACATAGGTGAACAAGCCGTGGCCCTGGTACCCTTCGAGGGCTTCCTGAAGCGAGGTCGATGCCGAAAGAATCGTCGATCCCACGGCGCGGCTTAAAATCTTGAGCGCGGTGTCTTCGCTCATGCCTCTCGTCAGCATGGCCGCCTGAATGGCTTCGCCCAGAGCGCCCGCGTTGCAGGTATCGATGATGATCAGTTTTTTGGTCGCCGGAATGTTGGCGATGGCCTCTTTGAGCTGATGCTGCGAGATGGCATCGGTTTTGAGCTTTTCTGTGCGCAGCGACCCCACATTGGAGGTGATGAGAAAGTATTCGCCTTCATCGACCGTCCCGTGGCTGGCTATGTAAAAAACAAACAAATCGTCGGGCCGCAGCGACTGGAAGGTTTTGAGATCCCGCAGGATCGCCTCCTTTGTTGTCTCCTGGGTTGTCATCAGGGTTTTAATCGTCACGCGGTCAAACAATTCCCCGGATGCGGCCTTGAGCGTATCGGCAAAGAGCTTGGCGTCTGCGGCCGGATATTGCAGCTTGAGCTTCGGGTTCTTGAATTCGTTGACGCCGATGACCAGGGCGGAAAGCGATGGTTTTGACGCCTGCGCAAACGCGGCCGTTACCTCCAGGACCGCTTCGTTGCTTTGCATGCTGTTGTCGCTGTTAAAAGCCGCGGCACTGATGACATTTTTCCCGTTGACCAGTTTCAGGGCATATTGCTTTTCCATTGCCGCGCCGGTTTTGGGCCGGACCGAGACGGCCCGGCTGTCCATGACGACGGCTGTGCCGTTGAGATAGAGGCGAATATCCCCGATGCCGCCGCCCTGATCCGCGAGCTGCAGATTGACCGTTACTTCATCGGAGCGCACCTCGGATGGCGTATCAACGATCTTCACGGCCGGCGGCAGGCCTACGTCGGCCAGTTTGCGGAAGTCCTGAAGCGATCCGCCGGACAGGGACATTTGCACCAGATCGGGGCGGAAAAACGCTTCGCGGTAATTTTCGATGCCGTAAACCTGATCGTTCACGCGGACGCTGAGGTAGCGCTCCCCGCCGGGAGACGCGCTGTAATAACCTTCCGGCGTGATGACGATCCACTCGCCGTCGGCAAAGCCGATGTACTGGGCTGTTTCTTTTCCAGAACGAAGATCATACTGGGCTGCGGCCACTCCGGATTTCGCGGTGGCCGTGCGGCCGTCCGCGGCAATCGACACGGAAGACAAAGGACGGTCCACCGCGATGGCTGCGCTTTTTTTACCGCTTGCCGGATGCCACAGTGACAATTCCGGATACGTCAGATCGGCCGCGGCAAGCATCTTCACATCGCCGGAAATATCGAAGAAGGCGGAATAAAGATAGTCGCCGAATCGGCGCATCAGTTTGCCCGTTGCGGCGTCGGTCATAAAGAAATAGCCCTGCTCATCGGCGGAATAAATCGTTTTCCCGTCGGCGGAATAAACCGACAGAACGGCGCCATTGATGCTTTCCATCTTGACAAGACGCCGGCCGGTGGCGGCATCCCAGGTCATATTGTTGGATAAAAGCTGTGTCCCGTCGGGCGAAAAAGCCACATAGGGTCCTGGCCCGAAAGGCGTCTGGAAATCCATCACTTTCCGTCCCGTGAGCGCATCCCACGCTTTGGACCCGAACACGAGATGGCGGCTGTCGGGCGAAAACGCCAGCATGCCGTTTCCGTAAGCGTCAAAGTTTCCGGCTTTCATTTCTTCGTAATCCATGTATACAAAAGTATCCGTTTTGAATTTGGAAATGTTCCGGCCGTCTTCCAGGTTCCAGATATTGATGGTTTCTGGAAACGTGAGCGACGCAGCCAGGCGATTGTCGGGTGAAAACGCCACGGACGCAATGATGTTCCGTTCATCCGCCGTGATGGTTTTGAGCAACGTGCGGTTGGCGATATCCCAGAATTGAATTTGTCCCGACGTGTCGCCTGTGACGGCATAGCCGCCTCGGGCGGAGAGCGCCATGGAGGCGATGCCGCCCGCGGCGCTGCCGCGAAACAGGACTGGCGGAGATGGGGATGCCGTCTCGAAGGATTGCAGCGTTTTGACCGCGGGTGCGATAATCTTTTTGCCGCCTTCGGCAAAGAGGCCGAATTTTGCCGGATAGCGGCGTATCTCGCGGCCGTCCCGAACATTCCACAGACGGATGTCCGCTTCGTTGCGGTTCTTGATAAGAAGCAGATTCGGATCATCGGACACGGCAATCGACAGCACCGCGCCGCTCTGCCCGAACCGGCCCAGGACTTTGCCCGATTCAATGTCCAGCAGATTTCTCCTGCTGTATTCATCCCGGTGGAAAACCGCCTTTGGGGGGGCGGCGCCCGGCTCAAACAGCTTGCGCTCTGGTCCGCTTGCGTCGCGCCAGTCGCGCGCCAGCACATGCCGTCCGTTGGCGGCGTAGCTGGCAAGCCCGACATCTGTGTAGCTTTTGCTCTCACGCCCGTCGAGCGCCAGAATTTTGATGGCATCTCCCGTTGTCTTTTGCGAATGGGCAATCAGAAGACGTTTCCCGTCGGAAGAAAAGCCCAGAGACCGGATGAAGCCGGGGAAACTGAAAACCTTCATCTGAGCGCCGCTGGCAATATTCCAGAGGCGCACGTCAATCATCTGATTTTTCCAGGAGGAGCTCAAAAGATGCAGACCGTCCGGAGACACGGAGGCTTTGGAGACTTCGCCCGCGTGGCCGGCGAAGGTCCGGTACAGCTTGCCGTCAGCCGTGTTCCACAGTTTCACGGTCCGGTCATAGCCCGCCGAAAAAATGTAGCGATGGTCCGGAGTAAAGCCGACGGTTGTCATACCGCCGCGATGCGCGTCAATTGTTTTGAGCAGTCGGCCGCGGTTTGCATCCCAAAGCCGGATTTCTCCGTCAAATGAACCGGTGAGAAGATAACGGCCGTCGGACGATGCCGCCACCGCATAAGCGGAGGAGACGTGGCTTTTGAGCGCCGACACCTCTTTGCCGCTGGATATATCCCAGAAACGGATCGCGCCATTATCGTCGCCGGAGAGCGCATGCCGTCCGTCGGGCGTAAAACGGACAAGCTTCACGGGACAGTCGTGCGCAAAAGTAAGGATTTCTTTTTGCGCATCGACATCCCAAAGCTTCATGGTGTGGTCGCGGCTGCCGGAGAGCACATATTTCAGGTCGGAGGAAAAGGCCAGGGCTTCCACCGCTTTTTGGTGCCCGGTGAAGACGGCCTGGGTTTGTCCCCGCTTCAGATCCCAGATGCGGACGGTCTTGTCACGGCTGCCCGAAAGCGCATAATGGTTGCCGGGTGAAAGGGCCACCACGTCAATCAGGTCTTCATGGCCCGTGAGGGTGGCCAGAATCCGGCCGGAGGCAATGTCCCAGAGCATGATTTTTTTGAAGTTGCTTTTCATCATGGATTCGTTGGCGTTTTCCCGAACGGTGGAGAGCATCAGGCGGCCGTCGGTGGAAACTGCGTTGCGGAAGCCGAAGCCGAAGCCCAGATAATCGCGGACTTCGCCGTTTTTGGGACGCTCGACGGTTTGCGTCACCCGGCGCCGGCCAATGTCGGCGTGATACAGCCTTAACCCCAAGATGACCCGCAACACGGCGCCGTCATACGTGATGACATCATCGTGAAGCAAATTGGAGGATGATTCTCCAAGGGCAAATTCCCTGACGCGCCTGCCGCTTTGGATATCCCAGATGCAGATGTTGCCTTTGTCGTTTAAGGAAAAAAACGAATCGCCTGAAAGAAAGGCGACGAAACGGACATTTTCTCCGTCCTTGAACGTCCGGATGAGTTTGCCGTTTTGAGCTTCCCACAGTTTGATGGTGTCGTCGTCGCTTCCCGAAAGAACATACCGGCCGTCTTGCGAAAACTCCACGGTATTGATCGACGAGGTATGCCCGAGCTGGACAAAAATTTCGGGTTTGATCCTTCCGGCCGTCTTTTCGTCAGAATCGGCGGCCCGGGCTCCGAAAGGAAGGACAATCAGCAGGGCGAAAAGCCCCGCCAAAAAAGTGAAACGGCGATGTGAATTTCTAATCATATTCATAGATTCTCCTGTTCGTGCAACTTTTTTACGCTAAGCGTCCTGTTTTTTCATCGGCAAATGGCGCCGCGGCCGATAGTTTTTTATGATGCGTGAAGTAGGGGTCGGTCCTGACCGCCAAAACGGCAAACAGGATGAAAAGAAGAAGCAGCAGCAAACCGACCACCGCCACGGAAGGCTTCAACTGCCGGCCGGCGGCAAAAAAACCGTTCAGGCCGGGGCCGCAGGCGCTGCCGTTTTTCCAGGGACTGCTGTAGACAAGCGCCAGAACCGTAAGCGGCCCCAAAACGGGAAACACCGTTGCCGCGGCAAGAATATAAAACCGCCAGCCCCTGAGGGGCGGCATTTCTCTATGGCAAAGCTCGGCAAATCCTCCTGCGGCAAAAAGCACGCAGGAAGCGGGGTACGTGATTTGAAAAAATGCCTCCGCGCCGGCCGCCGTCATCATGCCAACCATAAGCGCCGCCGCATGAAGAATCAGCCCCGCCACAAGACAATGGTTTCCGGTTTTTGTATAGGCGAGCAGGGGCATATCCGTTATCTGATTTTCAGCGACGGATCTTCTTTTTCCAGAATCATTTTATATCCTTGCTTCTTCTCAACGACCTTCATGGCATACTGACCGCTTGCTTTAAAGGGCCGGGCCAGCTCCAGAATGATTTCAGCCAGTTCATAGGGAATAATCCAGCTCCCGCCGCGCAGGTAAGGTTCGCCGATATGGATCGAATACAGCCAGTCCGCCGAATGACCCAGGAAAACGCAGGCCACAACCTGCTTTTGAAAATCGACGGGCGGCGCAGGTTTTTGGAAAGCCCGCTTCCACAGGCCCGACCAGTCCTCCCCGGATTCAACAACTTGCATAAAAGGCTCTTTTTGACCGGATGACGATCCTTCCCAGACTTTCTGCTCATCACCGGCACAAACTGTTTGCCGGGTGGCGCACCCTGTCACCGCAATGGCCATCAACACAATAAGGCATATCCGACACGGTTTTTTCATGGTCCTGTCTCCTGCAAATATTTTAAATTAATATGTTATAAAAAACCAAAATGATCAATGTTCATGTTCAAGAAAAACTCCATTCGATATTACAAGACTGGTTGTTCTCATGTTATCGATCTTATTCTGGGTGAAACATAACGCTGTTTACATATTTAACATTATCCATGGAAACGCAGTAAATCCTGGATACTGTGATAATGATTCTCTTTTCCACGCGACGCATGGGAACGAAGGGAGGGATTAAGGAACAATAGCCGTGTATCCGGTCAATTACCATGGCAAATCCGCTGCCGGGGTGCTTTGCTCAAGAAAATCGATTGACCTGGAGCAGCCGATTGCTGAATCCACTGTTGAGAACGGATGGAAAGCCGGCGCGTTTTCATAGCTTAATCATTAAAATAAATAAGTAATTCAAAGATATTGAACAAAATGTTCATAAGTTCACAGTGTTCCTCTGTCCCTTTTGTGCGCATCGGGCGCGGGGCGCTTGTGTCCGGTTTCGCAGCGGTGACTCATATGACGTTGCCAAAATCATCTTGACTCATCATGGCCCACTTCGTATATTCAAACCTTCGAAAGGAAGTATGCAGCAATACATGCCGGGTACGTGGTGGCTGATACACACCCGGCTTTGCGGGAATCCAACTTTCAATATCATTGCTTTCCGTCACTGAATGTCCCATGGGCGCCGTTTATGTTAAAAGGACATGAAGAAAAAAATACTTTCGCCTCTCCCCCGCTGCTGGGGATCTTTGCCGTCTTCTTTCTTATGTCCGCGCTTATCGTCAGTGCGGGCTATGCTTTTTATCGCGGTCAGGCCATCAGCATCAAAGGGCAGCAAAGCGAAATGATCGCGGCTATTGCCAATCTGAAGGTACGGCAGATCACGGCGTGGCGCAACGAGAGGCTGGCGGACGCGTCAATGATTCAAAAAAACGTTCCTCTCTTCAATCTTGTCCACCAGTATACCGGCCAGTCATGGTCCGCAGGCCAGGGAACGGCA
>CAZBGE010000125.1:0-7840 GCA_964491435.1 uncultured Smithella sp. | reverse complement strand
TTTTAGGACATTTCTACTTTGGTAGATTAGGACATTATCACTTTGGCGGAACAGGTGGTGACAAATAAATTGTTGTAATATTTGTTTTATTTGAGTAGTATTTCGAAACTTATCAAAAAATTCAATCTGAGGTGAGAAAAATGTCATTGTCTGAAAGCAAACCCTGGCTGAAATTTTACGATTATGTGCCGGAGAGTGTTGATTATCCGAAAATCAGCATGTATGAATGTGTCAGAAGGACTTCAGAGGAATATCCTGATGAAATCGCCTATGATTTCATGGGAACCCGCAGGACGTACAAAAATTTCATAACAGACATTAATCAATTCGCCAGGGCGCTTTACGGCATCGGGCTCAGAAAAGGGGATACGATTACCATATCGATGCCGACATCTCCCCAGGGCGTCATCGCCTTTTACGCCGCGAATAAAATCGGCGTAGTCGCCAGTATGATTCACCCGCTATCGACTCAAAGCGAAATTGAATTTTATCTAACAAAAAGCAAAAGCCGCATGGCGCTCACGATTGACATTTTCTACGACAAACTGGTTGCGGCTCAGAAAAAAACCGGTTTGGAAAAACTGATTATCGCCAAAATCCCCGACTATCTCCCGCCGCATCTGAGCGTCCTTTACTGGCTCAAACAGGGAAGAAAAAATCCGAAAGTCACCAACACGGATAAAGTGATTTTAATGTCCGGCATGATGAATGCTAAATATCCCGAACTTCCGGAAATCGACGTCAAAACGGAAGAACTCGCCGTCATCCTTTACAGCGGTGGGACAACCGGCAAGCCCAAAGGGATCATGCTCTCCAATTACAACTTCATTGCCGAAGGGCAGATGGTCGCCCAGTGGGGCGGCATCGACAGAAGGTATCCCAAGATGCTGGCTATCCTTCCGATCTTCCACGGCTTCGGGCTGGGCGTCTGCGTCAACGCGGTTCTGATGGCGGGCGGACAATGCATCATGGTTCCGATCTTCGATCCGAATCAGGTTGCTCAGCTCATCAAGAAGAAGGAACCCAATTACCTGATCGGACCTCCCACCCTCTATGCCGCTTTGAATAAAAATGAAAATTTCCGGAAAGCCAATCTCGGCTGTTTCCGGGCAGCATTCAGCGGCGCGGATACCCTTCCCAAGAAAGTCAAGCAGGAATTTGAAGAAATTGTCAAATCCAGAGGCGGAACCGTCAAACTCCTGGAAGGTTACGGATTGACGGAGGCCGTCACTGCGATTATGGCGATGCCCATCAATGAATACCGTGAAAACAGCATTGGCATACCTTTTCCCGATATGCGCGCAAAAATTGTCAAAAAAGACACCATTGAGGAAGCTCCGATTGGGGAAGAAGGAGAAATTTGCGTGGAAGGCCCGGCGGTGATGATGGGTTACCTTGACGAACCTGAAGAAACGGCAAAGACCATTAAAAAACACGCCGATGGAAGGATGTGGCTCCATACCGGAGACATCGGCTCCATGGATAAAGACGGGTTTTTCTATTTTAAGTTGAGAGAAAAAAGAATGATCAAATCTTCCGGAATGAATGTCTATCCGGCGCAGGTTGAAGAACAGATTGATAAACATCCGGATGTTGCAGAGGTTTGCGTTATCGGCGTGCCGGATATTCAACAGGTGGAAAGGGTGAAAGCGTTTGTCGTATTGAAGGATCCTGCCAAGGCATGTCCGGAAATGGAAAAGGCGATCATTATCCATGCTCAGAAAGACCTGATTAAATGGAGCTGTCCGCGAGAGGTGGAATTTGTGAAAGAACTTCCGAAAACCCTTGTCGGCAAGATTGCTTACAAGGCCCTCGAAGAGGAGGAAATCAAAAAATTAAAAGCGGAGGGAAAATTCACAGGCTGATATTGCGCTGTATTCGCCAATCACCGCCACAAAATTCCAGCTTTTTGCGGGTGTTTTTTATGATGAAAAAAGGAACCGGCCATTTTTTCATAAATGCAACCCCACTTGACGGATCATTATTGTAATGGGGAAAAAGCATGTCGGAGAAGAAAAAAAGGACCATGGGAAAAACAAATCTCTGGAAATGGCTTTTGTTTGGCGTGACCATCACGCTTGCGCTGTCCGCGAGTACGTTTGAAGCGGCGCAAACCTTTAAAACGGGGCAATCATATTTTGTCCGCCTGTCCACGGCCGGGAAAAGTGTCGAGGCGATCGGATTACAGCCTCGTCTCAATCTGGATTATGGTTCGTTTCGCTGGCTTGAATTGGGGCAGACTGATTATGAAAAACTGGTTGCCAGCGGGGCGGATTTCCTCCTGGAGTCTAATGCGGAGCAGGTGCGAGTGAGGAACTACGTATTTAACCCGCTTACCGGTGGCGAACCGGATCTTTCCGGCAAGTCTCTTGCCCAAAGCGGCGAGACAGGGCTGTATTTGCTGAAACTGGCCGGTCCGCCCCAGGATGTCTGGATCAAGAACCTGGAATCGGCCGGATTGCGTGTCTTGCAGTACTATCCCCATTATACCTACCTGATCTGGGGAAACATCACCAAATTGAATAATTCTGATGTATTGAATTATACCCGCTGGCAAGGCAAATTCCATCCGTCCTATAAATTCGGGCCGGGATTGGCGGATGCGGCAAGCGCAAACAAGGATGGCCGGGTCACGGGCAAGATTCGCAATGTGGCGATCACTTTCTATAATGACGGCGATGTCAAAAAAGTTCTGGCGGAGATTGAAGCGCTTGGCGGCGAATATCTTGAACATTTCGCGGCCCAGCCCGACCATAAATTTTTCACGGCAATTTATGCCATTGACGCATCCCGCCTGCCGGATGTGGCGGTTCTCTCTCAGATTTGGTCCATTGAGTATATCTCACCGAAACCAGGTTTTGATGATGAGAACAGCTCACAAATTGTGGCAGGCAATTACACCGGATCGCCGTCAATACCCTGCACAGGATTCTCCCACTGGCTGATCAGCAAAGGCATAGACGGGGGTAGCGTCACTTGGGCGGACGTTGATACCGGATTGAATGGCGCACACCCGGATATCGCCGGGCGAGTGCCTGTTTACATTTCTTATGCAGGAGCCGGACCGGCAAACGAAGATACAGATGGCCATGGCAGTCACACAGCCGGCGCCATCTTTGGCGATCCGGCAGGCGGAACTAATCTCACCGATTCCAAGGGCTTTTATTGGGGGATGGGGGTTGCGCCGCGGTCCGGGATGGTGATTCAGAATGCGCTGATGGGGTCAAGCTGGCCTCCCGACGGCGGGTGGCAGATATTGAGCAAAGACTCGGTGACCAATGGGGCTATCGGTTCCAATAATTCTTGGTACACCGGTGTATGGGAGGCGCAGGGATACTCCTCAGCTGCGCGCACGCATGATTTCATGGTGCGCGACGCCAATTTTGACACAGCTGCGCTCGCCGAGCCGCTCATCATGGTGTTTTCGGCCGGCAACGCCGGTCCGGGCAAATCCACCTTAACGGACCCAAAGGAAGCCAAAAATCTGATTTCGGTCGGCGCCTCGGATAACTATCCTCGTGCGGGGAGCAGCATTGACGGGCTGGCGTATTTCAGCAGCCGCGGACCGGCTCTCGATGGAAGATTGCTGCCCAATGTCACGGCTCCGGGCGTCCGGACATCTTCATGGAATGGCAGCGGCACGAATTGCGGTGAGACGGTTGATGGAAAAGGAGCGGACTACTACAATTATTGTGATGGAACAAGCATGGCTGCGCCTATTGTTTCGGGAGCAGCGATATTGATTGCGGATTGGTGGGGCAAGCAGGGGCGAGGCACGCCAAGTCCCGCCATGGTCAAGGCTCTCCTGATAAATGGAGCAATCGACATGATTGGGGGAACTAATGTGGATGGAAATATACCCAATAACAATCAGGGATGGGGACGCATCAACCTGCAAAATGTGATCAATAAAGGCACTGCGACAATTTACCACGACCAGGATTACACATTTCACCATACCGGCGATTCCAAAACCTATTACTTCCAGACACCCATCACGGCAAATCCGGTCAAGGTTACGCTGGTTTGGACGGATGCCCCCGGGGCAGTCGGCGCTTCGCCCGCTTTGGTGAATGACCTCAACCTGACTGTCGTTTCCAATGGCAAGACTTATCGCGGCAATGTCTTCAGCGCCGGCTGGTCCACAACCGGCGGCAACCACGACGCGTTGAACAATATCGAGAATGTCTTTGTCCAATCGCCCGGCGCAACGGTAAAAATTACAGTTACGGCAGCCAATATCGCCGGGGATGGCGTGCCTTACAACAACAACCCGGCTGATCAGGATTTCGCCCTGATCATTAATAACGCTATCGAGCCTCCTTTGCCCGGCGGCGGTCCCGGCGGGTGTTTCATCGCCACCGCGGCATTCGGTTCGCCAATGGCCGGACAGGTGAAAATCCTCCGGCAGTTTAGAGACGGATGCTTGTTGACCAACGCTATGGGACGGAAGTTTGTTGCCTGGTATTATCGCCACAGTCCCGCCGCCGCAAGCTATATTCAGGACAAGCCTTATGTAAAAACGGCGCTCAGGCTGGCTCTGTATCCCTTGATTGGCTTTTCGTTCCTGCTGATTTCCGGCTATTTGCCTTTCGTGATGATGGGACTTTTTCTGTTTGCGCTTATTTTTTTCCAGGCCAGCCTGAGGAAATTCAAGGCAATGTAGCGGGGGAAAACGGGCATCGCCAACAATGCGCCGGCAGCCACCGGCGCCGAAAAGTTTCAATGCAGTAGATTTTATAACGGGTGTCTTCATGGCCAAGATATTGATTATCGACGACGATGAATGGTTTTGCGGACTGCTGTCCAGCGCTTTTGCCAATGATGGATATGAAGTTGAATGCGCCTACAGCCTGGAGTCAGGTTTGCAACTTGTCGCCAAACATTCCTTTGATATTGTTTTTCTGGATGTCCATCTTCCGGATGGCAACGGTCTGGATAAATTATCCGAGATTCGTGATGCGGCTTCAGCGCCGGAAGTGATTATTCTGACCGGCGCTGGAACCCGCAATAGTGCGGAATTAGCCATCAAGAGCGGGGCGTGGGATTATATCCAAAAGCCGTCATCCATCAGCGCCATGACACTTCCCTTGATTCGGGCGTTACAATACCGCGAAGAGAAATTAAAGAAAAATCCATCCGCCACGCTGAAGCTGGATGGCATTATCGGCAACAGCTCCAGAATGAAAATATGTCATGATTTGGTGCGCGAAGCTTCATTGTGCGACGCCAATGTTTTGATTACCGGCGAAACAGGCACGGGCAAAGAACTGTTCGCGAAGGCCATTCATGAAAGCAGCCATCGCTCCTCTCACAACTTTGTAGTTGTGGATTGCGCGGCTCTCACGCAGAGCCTTACTGAAAGCACGCTTTTTGGGTATGAAAAGGGCGCTTATACCGGCGCTGACTGCCGCCGCGACGGTCTGATCAAACAGGGGAACGGGGGAACGTTGTTTCTGGACGAAATTGGTGAACTGCCGATGTCTATTCAGAAGAGCTTTCTCCGGGTTCTTCAGGAACGCCGTTTTCGTCCCCTCGGCGGCGAAAAAGAACTGGAAAGTGATTTCCGTTTGATCGCCGCCACAAACTGCGACCTCGACCAATTAGTTAAGGAAGGTCTTTTCCGCAAAGATCTTCTTTTCCGCATTCGTTCCATTGCCCTGGAAGTTCCGCCATTGAGAGATCACCTTTCCGATCTGATTGAGATCGCCGTTTATCATACGATAAGAATCTGCAAACGCAGCCATATTGAACCAAAAAAATTATCGGCGGATTTTGAGGAAGCACTGCTTTCCTATACCTGGCCGGGGAATGTCCGGGAGCTGGTCAATGCCATGGAAAAGGCTGTCGCCGCCGCCTTGTCCGTCCCGACGCTTTTCGCCAGGCATTTGCCAAGCGCCATTCGGGTTAATCTGGCACAGCTCAAGGCGTTTGGAGAGTTGACCCAAGAAAATAATCATGATGAAGTTATGCCGGATAAACTCGTCCGTCTGAAGGATTTTCGCGAAGAAATTTATGCCATGGCGGAAAAAAAATATCTGCGGCAATTGATTGTAACCAGCCGCGGCAATGTTGAAGAAGCATGCATGGTCGCCGGTCTCAACCGCGCCCGCCTTTATGAGCTTTTAAAAAAGCATAACTTGAAATTATCGGATTAATGCGGGCGGATGCTTTCTTTGGCCCGATGTTGCCGGAATGAATGAACAGGCGCCCTTATTGCTCATGAAAAAGGGGTTAACCGATGAAATCAGCCAACCCCTTGTTTTTTTAATGGTGCCGAAGACTGGATTTGAACCAGCACAGGCGTACACCCACTAGACCCTGAACCTAGCGCGTCTACCAATTCCGCCACTTCGGCATGCAGGAAGTGAACTATAACGAACTGTGGCGTCTTGTCAAGATAAAATCAGCTTGAATTTAATACTCAAAATGTTATGTTGCTCCACCAACCAACTTTGGCGGCAGGGAAGAATAGTGATTATTTTTAAAGGAATTGAATCAATAACCAATGATTTCCGGGGAGGTTTTGTCACCATCGGCAATTTTGACGGTGTGCATCTGAGCCACCAGCACATCTGCCGCAAACTGGCGTCTGAGGCGAAAAACTCCGGACAAAAGTCGCTGGTGATTACCTTTGACCCGCATCCGAAAATGATCCTTCATCCGAATATCCAGCCTTTTTACCTGATTACGACTCAAGCCGAAAAGATGGGTCTGCTTGAAGACTGCGGTGTTGATGCAACGGTCATCATTACTTTTGATCACCATTACTCCAAGACCACCGCCGAGCAGTTCGTTCATGATTTTTTATGGAAACAACTGGCTATTACAAAAATCATTATCGGGCATGATTACACCTTCGGCCAGGCCAGACAGGGCAATGACGCTTATCTGAAGTTACAGGGCAGAAAACTCGGTTTTTCGGTGGAAGTTATCGCGGCGTTTAAGATAGATGATGAAATTGTCAGCAGCACGATGATCCGCAATTACATCCTGGAAGGGGATATCCGTGCCGCCACAAGGTTCATGGGACGTTATTACAATGTCGCCGGAACCGTGGTCAGCGGAGCCGGGCGTGGCGCGGCCCTGGGATTTCCCACAGCCAATATCGAGCCGGAAAAGGTTCTGTTGCCGCCGCCGGGCATTTATGCGGCGTTCGTTATGGTTGACAGCAGTCAATATATGGGAGCGCTCAATATCGGAGTAAAACCGACTTTTGCAGACTATACATCCACGTTTGAAGTCTTTTTGCTGGATTACACAGGCGACCTGCGCGGGAAAAAAATAAATGTGCTTTTTGTGGAGAAACTCAGGGACATTGTCAAATTTGACGGTCCCGAAAGCTTGAAGCGTCAGATTGCAGCGGATGTGGGAAAAACGAAAGAAATTTTAACATTAAACCAATAATCGTGGAGGATACTTTTTATGTTGAAAATCGCCATTGTCGGCGCAACAGGAATAGTCGGGCAGCAGGCCATTGTCAGTCTTTTGGGACACCCCTGGTTTAAAATCACCAAACTTGTCGCTTCGGAGCGTTCGGCCGAAAAGAAATACATCGACGCACTGCGCGACGCCAACGGCTCCATCCGCTGGTGGTGCCCGGAAGAACTGCCCGCCGACATCGCCAATATGGTCGTGGAGGAAGCATCAACTTTTGATCCGACTTCCGTGGACATTATTTTCTCGACCATGGATACCGGACCGGCCAAAGAGCTGGAACCCAAATACGCCAAAACAACCCCGGTGATCAGCACCGCGTCGGCCTTCCGTTACGAAGAGGACACTCCGATTCTGGTGGGCGGCGTCAATATGGAACATGCGGCGCTTCTGGACATTCAGC
>CAZBGE010000124.1:0-7949 GCA_964491435.1 uncultured Smithella sp. | reverse complement strand
TATTTTAGGACATTTCTACTTTGGTAGATTAGGACATTATCACTTTGGCGGAACAAGGTTGATTTTGTCAGCGCCGTGGTTCATGAACCAGCTTCCTTTCTCCGGCGGCCATCAGATTGACAAGCGCAGGTTTTCGTTGAAATCACAGGCCGCTTATATTAACATGAATGCACGAAAAATATGGTTGCTCAATGTTAAAATCAAAAAACAAGGAGGATAATAAAATGAAAAAACAATTGCTGATGATCATGGCCATCGCCTTGCTCCTGCCGGAAATGGCTTTGGCCGAAGATACTCTCACCATCATCTTCAAGGACGGCAGAAGGCAAACCTTCAATTATCAGGATATTAAACGCATCGACTTTGATTCAGACGATTCCTCCGGTTATTCAAGACACGCCCGTGATTCTTACCGGGAAACGAATGTTGACGGATTATGGACCACATCCCAGGGTGACGCCCGGTTCTGGCAGACGGGAAATGAAATTTCCGGATCGTATTTGCCGGAGGATCATGGCGAACTAACAGGAGAAATTCACGGGAATGTTTTTTCCGGCTACTGGATTGAGGATAAATCGGACCGGCGTTGCCCGTCTTCAAAAAACGGCCGCTATTATTGGGGGAGAGTCAAGTTAACCTTCGAGGGAAGAAAGTTTCAGGGGAAATGGGGATATTGCGACGCAGATCCTGATCGCAGCTGGACAGGCTCGCGCAAATAACTTCTTCAACCTTCAAAAACAAAAGCTCTCCCTCCCATCCGTGTGTTTATGGACGGGTGAACCTTACGGAATAAAAAACGCCAGGCGGCTTTACTCTTTAATCCGCCTGGCGTAACCATTCAAACCTTTTCATGCGCGCGCTGCCGGACCATTGCTACTTGACGCGCCTGTCCCTCCAATAAATCATGTTCGTCCGGTTGGACACTCCCGGCGGGTTAAAATCCACTTTCTGCGTGCTTGCCGAACTGAGACCTCCGCCGCTGACCGTCACATAGAGATCAGCCGCAGATCCCGTTCCCTCTCCCGGCTTCAGGGAAACAATGGGCGCGGAAGCGATCCCGCTGCCAATGTCCATTTGACGGGGCGATGACCCGCCAAAAGCTCCGGCGCCGGTTGTAAACTTGACGGCGTTGAGCGTCGCATCCCCCGCCTGATCGCACGGATCGCTTGAGCTGCCCGGTGTAAAGCTCGTGAAATAAGCGACGCCGCCGAAAATGGTCGGTTCCGCGAGAATCTTCTGGCCGCTTCCGGGCAACTGGATGCGGTAACCAGGTTTGGTCGAGGCGGGATTGAAAACCCCCGTCGCCGTTGTAATATTATCAATGCTGCCGAGCGTATATGTGCTGGTCCGGTCGTCCTTGACCGCATAGAAATGCTCCTGAGCATTGGAGGCAGTGGGATCCACCTTGTCTCCCGTTCCCCAGAACACCCACATGTTTTGATTCGCATCTTTCGCCACGGCGGCGCCGGTGTAGATTGGCCTGATCGACCCTGTGGAAGAATCAAAGAAAACCCCGCCGGTCCAATGAGCGGTGGTGCAGCTGCCGGCTTCGATCATGGCACGTGTGCATAACTTGAACCGCCACATGTTGCCGCCCAGATCGCCAAGATAAACCGTATCGATAAATCCGTCATTATCGTAATCAACAATGGAAGGAGGCGCCGGCATGCTGTACCGCAAATCCGGATGGCGGGTGCTCGACGAAGACCCGGTCGTATGGGTGAAACTCCACAGGATCTGGCCGTTGGACAAATCCACGACATAAAAGCCCTTTCCCCTCGTATCGTCACAGGCGGAGCTTTTGGGACAGGCGTTCCCGTTGTAGCCGGCGCCGAGAAAGCCAACCCATTTTTCCGTCTCGGTTGAGCCGGATTTCAACAAAACACGCCCCATGAGCATCTTGCTCCATGATTCTCCCATGTAGGGCGCCTGCGTGGTCGCATCGAAGGTATTCAAATGCCACATATACGTGGGGCTGAGAGAACTGGTCACATCAAGCGCATAATAACCGCAGTAATTGGAGTAGGTGGCGCTGTAAGTGGCGGATAATCCGGAATCGCACGTGGCGGAAGAACTCCAGAGACGGTCCGTGGTGCCCCTTCCCTCTCCGAAAACAAGAATGGTCTTCCAGTCCGAAGCGGATTTGGCCTTGCCGGTGCCGCTGCCGACCCAGACATCAGCGGCGGAAACGGGACCATCGACGAAGTACTGGTGGATCAGGGAAGTGGGCTCCGCCGCATGGGCGATATTGATCAACTTCGACAGCAGATTAGGGGGAACAAAACTCCAGGCCTCGGTCATGTCGCTGGTTTTAAAAGCGTGAAACTGCCCGTCATTGGCCCCGGCGACGATCAGGCGATTGCCGATGGCCGAGGACCTGACATGATTGCTCCGGTGGGTGGAGAAGGCATTATTAGCATCCCGGTTGTCTTCAAAAAATACCGACGGCGTGCCGATGGTGATGGGGGTGGACCGGAAAACATCGCCCAGTTTCCAGTTGTCGGGATTGTATGCCGGATCCCCCTGAATGTAACCGACAATGGCGCTCCGCTCCGCGTCGGTCGCCGTGCTGGCCAGGCCGAAATAAGTTTTATCAATGCTGGTTGAAAAATCAGTCAGCGTGGAGGTGCAGCCGATACAGGTCTTGATGTTCCTGCTGGTATAAGTGGTTGATTTGAGAACCTCGCCGGCGTCCAGCAGCAGGCTCCCCACCTTTCCATCGGCGTTAATCTGATACTTCCGCAGGTGTCCCAGCCAGAAGGGATCACCGTTAATGGGCTGAAAAGACCCCTCATAAACAAAGTTCTCATCCGCTGTCCGGGAGGACTGGATCGAAGCCTGGGAAAAGGAATAGGTGGCTTCCCGGATGATATTCATGGCCGCTTTTACGGCCGCCACCAGTTGCGTGGCGTCGCCGGCGAGAAACGCGTAACCGGACAGATCGATATAGCCGGGATCGTTGGCGCTGGCCTTGAAATTGGCCGTCGAATTACCCGAGGTGCCCGGATAGGGCTTTTCGGAGTCATAACAGGCCGCGGTCTCCGTGAGAGTGTCATTCGTGCAGCCGGTCACTCCCGATGGATAACAGGCGGCCGCCGTCAGATTACAGCACTTGGTCGTGTCCGCCGGGGTCGCGGACGTACAGTCTTTGGCTGAAGAAATAACATAAGCGGGTGAGCCGCCCGCGTTGGCTTCAATGGGATTGTCCGTTCCGCCGTAATAGGCCGCCCAGTTGAGGGTATTGCGCAAATACGGGGGCAAGGCGGTTCCGAAACCGATGACAAAAACCTTGAAACCAGCGTCATTCAATAACTTGGCGTTGGCCACGGTCGCCCGCCGGTTCTTATAGCGATGGGAATCGCATTCACTCCCGTCGCTGCCGCAGGCGAAGGTGTCAGAGCCGTCGGTAATCAGGATGACGAATTTCTGGCGGCAGCTTTTGGCCGCATCTTTCGATTTGTTGTATTCAAGGTAAAGCTTCGCTTCCTTCAAGGCCGTGGCCAGCGGCGTCCCTCCATTTGCGCTTTCCGCCTGGACGGCGGTGTTGATAGCGCTGTAACTGGTGCCCAGGGACTTGATCAGGCTGTTGCAGCCGCTGCTGTAATCCGCGCCGGTATCGTCGCTTTGGCAGTTATAATACCGCATGTAGCCCAGCCTTACCCCGAGGCTTCCCTCATCGACAGTGTTGATGACGCCGTCGGCATTGTCGTCCAGGATGTTGAAAACGGACCGTTTGGCGATGGCGAGGCGGCTGCATGCCTTCGTACAGCCGACTCCGCTGGATGTGCAGGCCTGAGCGCAGGAACCGCCTGTCGTGCAAGCGACATTACACGAGGATGTCGTGCAGGCATAGTTGCATGTTTTGCTGCTGTCGAATGTGGCGTGCGGTTTTTTGCAAAATCCGTTTTTACAGTCCCACCACCCCTCGATTTTGCCGTCGCAGTGATATTTATTAGCCGTGCAGGTGGAATCATGCGCATAATAGGTGACGCCGGTAACCGGATAGTCGCAAAAACCGTCGAACCGGTACCCGCAACCCATGCCGCTGCAATTTTGCGTATCCGGAACGCTGCATGAAGCTGAGGCGTAATAAGTGGGCGCGGAGTGGGAACTTTGACAAAAGCCGTTGGCGCAATCATAGCCCACGCAATTTGCCGTGTCCGCCGTGCAACTGGAATCATGAGCATAATAAGTGGTGCTGGCGCTTTTCGATTGACCGCAAAAACCGCCGCTGCAGCCCTGGCCGGTGCAGTTTGCCGTATCCGCAACGCAGGAGAGGGTGGACCCGTACGTCAGGTCGTCTCCCGGGGGGTTCCAGTCCATGCTTCCCGAAAGATCCAGTAAAATCAGCGCATCGGGCTGCGTGGACGAGACAAAAAGCGCCTCTTCGCCCGCTACGGGCGCATCGGCGTGACCGGCGCCGGCGCAGAAAAACAAAAAGATGACTCCCATCATCAGGGAAAGGATTCCTTTGGATTTCATAAAAACCTCCTCAACGCATCATCGTGGATATTTCAATGGGACCGTAGCCGATGCCCACTCCTATCGTGACTGTCGTATGATAAGTCGTATTGCTGCCTGTAACGTTCACATCATAGCGCCGCCGCCCCCAGGTCTGGCCGCCGCCGATGGAGTATCCGGTCAGGGGCAGGAAAAGCGGGCCGCTGGTCGGGGTGGTGGGCGCGGAGATGGAATAGACGGACTGGGGATCATTGGCGGAATCCACCTGAACGTTGTTTATCGCCGTCGTCGCCAGATTCTGGGGATCAAAATTCTGCATCATCCGGTGAATTCCGGCCTCCGCCGCAACCATGGCCTTCTTCTGTCCCACAGTTTGGGAACTGACCCGCAGGTCGCTGGTGGATAAATTCAGGATAAGAAACGTCAGGGCAAAAAGGATCAGGCAGGCCATCAGGGCGGTAAGCAGGATAAAACCATTTTGTGATGATAATGTTCTTTTACTGTATTCCATGATTCCTCGGAACGACGCTCGTGGAATAAATAAGAGTTTTGCGTTTATTTTCATCAGCATCCTCCGTTTCTACGGCTAGAATAATCTCGATCCGGCGTATCTCGGGAATCCTTGCGGGAAGCCCGGTGGCGTCATTAGTGACGGGAATTACCGCTCCCATGCCGTTGTAATAACGGAAAACCGGGAGGCCCAGGTCGCCGTTAACCACCCGGACCGTCTTATGACCGGCGACGGAATCACCCAGAAAAGGTTGTCCGCCGCCGCAATTCGTCTCCCGTGTGAGATACTGATTGGCCGTGTTGTAATTGTAACGGATCACCTCATTGGGATCTCCCAGCATGCCGTCGCCCTCGCCGGACGGGCCGATGTCCATTTCGACGACGATGGAATTGGCCGTCGCCTCTTGAATGCCCCGGTAATTCTGATTTGCCGCGGTGGCTAAACAGGTGCCGGCGGGATTGACCCAGAGATTCGCGGCGACGGTGGGATTATAAGAAACCATGCCAATCTCTACCGCCATGATGTCCAGGGCTGGTTTTACATCCTGCTGGGCCGAGACTTTCCTTTCGATGGCGTTGGAGTGGCTTTGCGTGGAATTAACCGCCATATACACGGCGGCGAGAAGTCCCATCGATACGGCCAGAGCAATCATCAATTCCACCAGGGTGAATCCCTTTGCGTTTTTCATTGGCAAGCCGTCCCTCCCGTCACACAAGCATCCGGCTGAGCCGTTCCGTCAAACCTGAAACCATCCTGGCGGGTAACCACCATGCTCTCTGAAATCCCCGCATGGCCGGCCCAGGAAACCCGCGTGGACACTCTCCAGACATTCGTCGCGAGACTTGTGATCGTGGTATTGACTCTAAATTCCGCATCCCCTGTCTGGGCTGTCCCCTGTCCGCTGGCGTAAACCTTGGCTTCGGCCAGGGCGCCAGCCGCCACACTGCAGCAGGGATTCATGATCCGCACTTCCTGTCTGACCAGTTCTTCATACAAAATTCCCGAGGCCCTGCCCAGATAGTCTGATTTGGTCGTTGTCCTCCAGGCGGGAGAAACAAGTGAAAAAACAGCCATCACGGCCACTGAGGTAATGAACATGGCGATGACAACTTCCAGCATCCCCAAACCCTTTTTATTGCATGGCAAACGTAACATAAACCTTACCTGTAATATTGGTCGTGATTGTCGCCTTTGAACCGTTGGCGTTGGTCATAATGATCGTTCCCATGGAACTTATTCCACGGGCCTGGAATAGCGGAGCGTTGGAATACGGAGCTCCGAAAGAAACGCTGGAAATCTTTACGCCGCCGCTGTAATCGTTGAATCCCCTGTATTTGATGACTTTAGTAATCGGGTAATCCGTTGTCCAGGCGCCGCTGAAAGAGCCGGTGCTGTAAACAATCAGGAAATCCTTGCTCTCCGAAACCGCCTTCGCCTTGCAATACTGCATGTCGGACATGAGATCCCGCGCCGCTGTTTTCAAACTGGCGTTTGCCACGTATTTATTCCAGGTCATGGAGGCGATGGCCCCCATAACGCCGATAATCGCGATCACGATCATTAATTCAACGACACTAAAGCCATTTCGAGTTCTTAATCGCACAATTCGCCCCAATAATTTATGACCCGGATATGCTTAAACGCAAATCACATGCCATCATGAATTCAAACTCCGTCCTTGTCTAATCCTTGAATATCATTTTTTAAATCATATACTACGCTTAATTGATTTTCCTGTCAATTCTCTCCTCGTGAACATTTCCCGTTAGACCAGGGCGATTTATACATATTCGCAGGTGATTTTCACCATCCTGTCAATAATGCCGCATAAATAATAATTTCACAAAGGCGTCGCCAAAAAACAGATAGGCAACCGCGGCGGCCGATAAGAACGGTCCGAAGGGAACAGCATACTTCATATCCTGCTTTTTTATCACCATTACGGCAATACCGGCAACCGCACCCAATAAGGAACTGACCAGCACGACAAAAATCAAAGACTGCCAGCCTAAAAACCCGCCAATCATCGCCAATAGCTTGATATCGCCGCCCCCCATCCCTTCCCTGCCGGTGATTAACTCATAAACGAAAGCAATGGTCAAAAGAACTCCGCCGCCAGCCAGCAGGCCGATGAGCGCTTCCAGCCAGGGAACCTTGACCATAAAAACAGCCGCCAGAAAAAAAAGGGGAATGCCGGGCAACGATAAAACATCAGGAATAATCTGATGATCCAGATCAATAAAGCTGATCGCAATTAAGACGGCAGTAAACATGAAATAAGCCAGAAACTTGAAGGTCAGTCCGAATTCCATAAACAGCAACATGGCTAAAAGTCCGGTCATAAATTCGATCAGCGGATAACGCCAGGAAATCCTGGCGCCACAGTCACGGCATTTGGCTTGCAAAACAAGAAAACTGACAAGCGGAATGTTGTCATAAAAACGAATCGGATGATGACAGAACGGACACCGGGAGGAAGGCTTGACGATGGATACTCCGGCCGGTATGCGGAAAATGCAAACGTTCAGGAAACTGCCGACGGCAGCGCCGAAAATAAAAACAAAAACATTAAAAAATACCATATATTATCTCTTCTTCTTTAACCAGGATTAGTCAGGAATGCTGGACTTGCGCTAAAACCATCCGGCAGTCCTGCCGCCTTATCCCGTTTCAGACTTAGGCCAGTGACTTTGCGTCCCACCTTTTCAAGTGGTTTGCCTTTTTCAAGTTTGCTGTTGAGTTTTACTCTTTTTTCGCCAGAAATCAATAACTATGTTGGTTTTTTCATCACAAAAATGAATTGCAATGCTCAGGTCATTGCGCTAATCAATTCCCATGACTGATGAACAATACATGAAACTGGCCTTAAAACTGGCCGCCAAAGGACGGGGTTATACAAGCCCCAATCCGATGGTCGGCGCCGTGATTGTCAAGCACGGAAGAATCATCGGCCAGGGGTATCATCAATGCTGCGGCC
>CAZBGE010000123.1:0-8002 GCA_964491435.1 uncultured Smithella sp. | reverse complement strand
CATCCCCGCCGCATTTACGAAGGCGTGCGCGAAGGCGTGGAACACGGCGGCAACAAAAGCGGCATTCCGACCGTCAACGGCAGCATCGTCTTCGATGAGCGCTTTCTGGGCAAGCCGCTGGTTTACTGCGGCACCGCCGGCATCATGCCCGCGCGCCTGAACGGCAAGCCGACGCACGGCAAGGAAATCAGACCCGGCGATGTCATCATCATGACCGGCGGCCGGATCGGCAAGGACGGCATTCACGGCGCAACGTTTTCATCCGAAGAGCTGCATGAAGGATCGCCGGTAACCGCCGTGCAGATCGGCGACCCGATCACGCAAAAGAAGATGACAGATTTTCTGCTCGTCGCCAGGAACCGCGGCCTGTACCGGGCCATCACGGACAACGGCGCAGGCGGCCTGTCTTCATCCGTGGGCGAGATGGCCGCCTACTCCGGCGGCTGCGAAATGGATTTGTCGCTGGCCCCCCTGAAATACGCAGGCCTTCAGCCGTGGGAAATCCTCGTTTCGGAGGCACAGGAACGCATGTCGCTGGCGGTCGATCCGAAAAAGGTCAAGTCCTTTATGGAGCTTGCCCGCAGGATGGGCGTGGAAGCCACGGTCATGGGTAAATTTACGAATTCCGGAATATTCCATATCCGCTTCGGCGAAAAAACCGTGGCCTACCTGGATATGGATTTTCTGCATGACGGCGTCCCGCAGATGAAGCTTTCCGCCAAATGGGTCGCGCCGAAGAACGCCGAACCGGCCTTTGCCGAACCGGCTGATTACCGCAAGGCTTTTATCCAGCTGCTCTCCCGTTTGAATATCTGCTCCAAGGAATCCGTGGTGCGCCAGTACGATCATGAAGTGCAGGGCGGCAGCGTGGTCAAGCCCCTAGTGGGTGTGCATAACGACGGCCCGTCGGACGCGGGCATTATCCGCCCGCTGCTGGACTCTCTGGAAGGCGTGGTGGTGGCGCACGGCATCTGCCCGCGTTACAGCGATATTGACGCTTATCACATGACAGCCTGCGCCATCGACGAAGCCGTCCGCAATGCCGTGGCGGTAGGCGCCGATCTGGATCACCTGGCGGGGCTGGATAACTTCTGCTGGTGCGATCCGGTGCAGTCGGCCAAGACGCCGGACGGAGAATACAAGCTTGCACAGCTGGTGCGCGCCAATATGGCCATTTACGATTACACCACGGCCTACGGTGTGCCCTGCATCTCCGGCAAGGACAGCATGAAAAACGACTATTCCATCGGCAAAACCAAAATCTCCGTGCCGCCCACGCTGCTTTACTCGGTGATCGGCAAGATCGGGGATGTGCGCAAAGCCGTGACGATGGACGCCAAGCGGCCGCAGGACCTGGTTTATATCATCGGTGAAACGCAAGACGAACTGGGCGGCTCCGAATGGTTTGCCGAACATGGCACAGTCGGCAACAAGGTCCCGCAGGTGGATGCGAGAGCCGCCATGAAAAAATACCGCGCCCTGCACAAAGCTATGCAGGCCGGGCTTGTCGCCTCGTGCCACGATTGTTCCGACGGCGGCCTGGGCGTTGCGCTTGCCGAAACCGCCTTTGCCGGAGACTTCGGCATGCATATCGATTTGCAGGATGTTCCTTACCGCGGAAAGAAACGAAACGACTATATTTTATTTTCCGAAACGGCCAGCCGCTTTGTGGTGACCATCCATCCGAAAGATCAGGCCCGGTTTGAAAAGATCATGGCCGGAAATGTTGTTGCGGAAATCGGTTTTGTATCGAGTGACGGGCTGTTTGAAGTCTCAGGCGTAAACGGAAAAGTCATCATGAAGGAAAAGATCGGCAAACTCAAAGCAGCCTGGCAGAAGCCGCTGAATTTTTAGACAGGATTAAAAACATGACGAGTAAAGCGAAAGCGATTGTTCTGACCGGCAACGGCACCAACTGTGAAATGGAAATGGCGCACGCCTGCAAACTGGCCTCGGCGGATAAAGTCGATATCGTGCACCTCAGCGAATTGCTCTTCGGCGAAAAACGGCTGTCGGACTACAACTTTCTGAATCTGCCGGGCGGATTCCTCGACGGCGACGATCTGGGTTCGGCCAAGGCCGGCGCCAACCGCTTTCTGCACGCGCCCATTGCAAACGCCAGTGAAATGCTCATCGAAGAACTGCTCAAATTTATCCATGCGGGCGGCCTGGTCTTGGGCGTCTGCAACGGCTTTCAGCTCATGGTCAAGCTGGGGCTGCTTCCGGCGCTGGCGGGAAAATTCACCATACAAAGTACGACGCTGACGTTTAACGATTCCGGTCGGTTTGAAGACCGCTGGGTTTATCTGAAAGCCAATGCGCAAACCCCCTGCGTGTTTACGCGGGGTATCGGCACGGTTTACTACCCCGTGCGCCACGGCGAAGGAAAGTTTGTGCCGCAAGACGAAATCGTTCTCGAAAAAATTGAAAAGAAAAATCTGGTCGCGTTTCAATATTGCGATGCGAACGGTTCCGTCACGATGAACTATCCCGCCAACCCCAACGGATCGATCAATGCCATTGCCGGTCTGTGCAATGAAACGGGCCGCCTTTTCGGCCTGATGCCGCATCCCGAAGCTTTCCTGCACCGCACCAACCATCCCCGCTGGACGCGGGAAAACCTGCCGGAAGAAGGTCAGGGCCTGGCCATCTTCAAAAACGCCGTCGCCTTCATCCGCAGCAGACAGTTTTAGTCCACCTGGCGCATACTTATCAGTTCCGTAGTGCGGTCTTTCCAGTCCTCTGTTTTCCCGCTTCAGACCAGTCTTTTTGACTTGCCCGATGGTCATACGGCTGATCAGGCGTATCATTTGCGCCGTTCGTACACTTCTTCAAAAAGAAAAGCCGTTTCGCGGTAAGCTCTGAGCAGCCGGGGATCAAAATGCTGAGGCCTGATGCGCCCGTCGCCATGATTCAGGATCTTCGTGGCCGTTGCATGATCCACGGCTGTTTTATAGACCCGCGCGCTGCGCAGCGCATCATACTGGTCAGCAATGGCGGCGATTCTTGCTTCAATGGGTATCGCATCGCCTTTCAACCCTCTGGGGTAGCCGCTGCCGTCCCATTTTTCATGATGATTGAGGGCAATCGTTTGTGCAATCTGCAAATGCGGATTGCCGCCGATGATCTTTGCGCCCCACAGGGTATGTTTCCGCATTTCTATCCATTCTTCCGCGGTCAGGGAATCTGTCTTCTTGAGAATGTGCGCGGAAACGTAAATCTTGCCGATGTCATGCAGCGTCGCCTGCAAACTGATGGCGCGCACGTAAGCATCTTTCAAGCCCAGACGCTCGGCGATGACGCCGCAGTACTCCCCAACCCGCTGGATATGATTGCCTGTTTCGTCAACAATGGCTTCGGCAACCCGGCAGAGCGCATAAACGGAATAGTCAAAGGCTTTCTCAATTTCCTGATGCTGAAAGGATAAGGAGTGAAAAAGCTGGCTTTGGACAGCGGCCTGCTGCAGAAATTTCAGATGATGTTCGCCTATCGCCTCTCCATAATTAACGGCCAGAATGCAAATATCCCGGCTTAAGAAGCCAATACCGTTTTCGATCGGCATATTCCTGGACTGGAAAGCTTTAATGAACAGCTTCGCCTCCGGAGCCGGTTTTTCATCGTTCAGTAAAAACATTTTTGTCTTGCCCTGTTCGAGCGGAGTCATACCGGCCAGCAGATTAAAATCCAGCTTGACCCGGTTCAACTCGTGAAAAGCATATTCATAATGGAGCCATTGCCAGTTGGCGCTACCGGACGTCATGCCGACAATCACCGTCCGCGGCTTATCGAGCATGTCCGTGGTCTTTCCGACCAGCATTTGAACAAGCTTGTCGACATTCGCCTGAAGATCAAAGGGGGACACGGCCTGGGACGCCAGAAAAGACTCCATCACTTCCTGGCTGAGTGCCGTCAGCCTGCTCATTTCCCGATAGGCTTGGCTGAAGCTGTCGCGGCTGTTTTTGCGCTTGATCAGCATCTTAATCCGGAGCAGCATTTCTTCATGGTCCAGCGGTTTGTACAAATAATCATCCGCGCCAGCTTCAATCCCGCGGAGCAGATCCTCGCGGGATTTCAAAGCGGACATCATGATGACGGGGATATTGCTGAAACGGTCATTAGCCCGGATTTCCCGGCAAACTTCAAATCCATCCATTTCGGATAAAATGACGCCCAAAAGGATTAAATCGATGTCCTGGCGTTCAAGAACATCCAGCGCCTCGCGGCCCGTATGGACGCGAATCGCGTTATAGCCGCGGGGAGTAAGAATCGCGTCGAGCAAAACCAGTCCGGCCGCATCGCTGTCCACGCAAAGGATTTGCGGACGTCTCGTATTCAGGGCGTAGGTATCGGTCAAGGTCATAGCCCGCCTGCTTACTCCTTAACTCCGCTGGATTTTTGCTTCATGGGCAGAAAAACAGTAAAGCAGCTGCCGCTTCCGAATTCGCTTTCCACGCCGATGTCGCCGCCGTGGAGCTCCACCAGTTGCTTGGTCAAAGACAGGCCGACGCCGATGCCCTTTTCCGACCTGGTGTAGGTCGATTCCAGCGTGCCGAATGCCTCGAAGAGTCTGGGGATATCCGACGCCTTAATGCCGGTCCCCGTATCCTTGATCGCAACGCTTACTCCTTCCTGCAAGGACGCGGGCTGCTCCTTTCTGGATGCATGGATGTCAATACTTCCACCCTCTCCGGTGTATTTTACGGCGTTACTCAAGAGGTTGAAAAAGATTTGTTGGATCTTCTGCCCATCCCCTTCAATGGAGACGTCGGCGTCCAGATCCACATTCACCGTTAATATCTGATTCTTTTCCTCGGTCAGAGGCGCAACCAGTCTGGTTGACCTGGAGATGGCCTCCACAATGGAAACAGGCGACAAGTTGAGTTTCATGTGTCCGGATGTCGCCTGCGAGGCATCCACGATTTGCGTAATGATTCTACTCAAATTGGCGCCCGCATCGGCAATATACCGCAGAAATTCTTCCTGCTTTTCATTGATCTCGCCAAACATCCGATCATGCAGCACTTTGGTAAAACCAATGACGGCGTTCAGCGGCGTTTGAAATTCGTGGCTGATGTGTGACATAAAATCAGATTTGGCCCGGCTGGCTGCTTCCGCCGCGACTTTCGCCTTTTCCAGCTCCGCCGTGCGTTCCTTGACGCGCAACTCCAGCGTCTCGGAATACTCCCGCAAAGACTGTTCGGATTGGCGGATCAGCTTCTCCGCTTTTTTCTTATCCGTAATATCACGGATAATGCCGCTGAAGCCAGTGGCGTCGCCCCGGCTGTCGCGGATCAGACTGACGGATAAATTGACCAGCCTCTTTTCCCCGCTTTTCATAATGGCTTCGAGTTCAACATTCTTAACGGGCAAGCCTGTTGTATAAACGCTGTTATAAAGGGAAAAAAGTTCGTCAACATAACTTGCGTCCACAAAGACCTTAAAAGACACATCCTTGATTTCATCATCCGTGTAGCCGGAATAGCTTTTAAACGCCGAGTTAACGTAAGTGAATTTTCCACGCAGATTATTTTCAAAATACGGGTCGGGAATCGTGGCAATGATGGTCCTTGCCCTTTCTTCGCTGGCCCGGAGAGCGTCTTCCATTCTTTTCCGTTCCGTAATGTCCCGGGAAAGACCCCGAAATCCAATCGGCCGCCCCTGGGAATCCCTCATCAGGGAAATTGACATCTCAAAAGTAACGTTGGCGCCATCCTTGCGGATAGCCTCAAAGTGATGAGCTTTCAACGGCTGTCCGGTTTCATAGACCTGTTTGAAGACATCAAAAGTCTTTTGCGCATTTTCCGGTGTCTGATAATCCCGCGTGGACATACGGATCAACTCCTCCCAAGTATAGCCCAAATCCAGACAGGTCCGGTCATTGACAAAAGTCATCATGCCGCGCAGATCCGTTTCAAAATAAGCGTCGCCGATGCTTTCAATAATGCTGAAATACTTCGCCTCGCTCTGCAGCAGCGCATCTTCCGACCATTTTCGCTCGGTAATATCCCGGATCAGGGAACGAAACCCGGCGGGCCGTCCCTGCTCATCCCGAATCAGGACGCCGGAAACCTCCGCCATGCGCCGGTTGCCCTCCTTGGTAATCAATTCAATTTCCGCGTGTTTGAACGTTTGTCCCGTTTGATGAAGTTTTTCGTATAGTTCCAGCAATTCCTGCACCGCCGCGTCGTCCATATTCCGGCGGATGCTGAAGCCCGCAAGCTCCTGCGACGGATATCCCAGAATTTTTGCGGCGGCCTCATTCACGAACGTCCAGTTACAGGTCAGGTCCAGTTCCGCGTACCCTTCTTCAATTTCTTCCAGAATGGTGCGATACCTTTCCTCGCTGCGCTGCAGTTCGGTCTCCATTTTTTTCCGCCGGGTCACATTCCGCGCAAGCCCCCGGAATCCAATGGGTTTATTCATGGCATCCCGTTGCAGCAGGATGGATAATTCAAAGAAAACAACGTCCCCGTTCTTGTGAATCGCCTCCATCTCATAGTTTTTCGCCGGTTGTCCCGTTTCATAGACCTGGTGGAAAACATTGAATGTTTTTTTAGCGTTTTCCGCCGTCTGAAAATTCTTCGCCGACATCCGCATCAGTTCTTCCCTGGAATAGCCCAGTTCCAGACAGGTTTGATCGTTGACAAAAGTCATCACACCGCGCAGGTCCGTTTCAAAATAGGCGACACCGATGCTTTCAATCACACTGGAATATTTCGTTTCGCTTTGTTGCAGGGCGTCCCTCGCCCATTTACGTTCCGTGATATCGTAATACATGCTCCGGAAACCGGCGGGGTTCCCTGCCGCGTCACAAAGAACAGCGCCGGATATTTCCAGAAAACGGATTTGCCCGTCTTTATCGATAATAGGCGACTCGACCCGCTTCATGGTCCGCCGGGTCTTGTAAATATTTTTAAAGACATTCAGCAAATTCGCTTCATCGGCCGGATCAATAAACAGCCGGAAATTTTTTCCGATGATTTCTTGCGGCGTATAGCCGATAATCTTCGCTCCGGCATGATTGATAAGGGTAATATTGCCCTCCAGATCGAACTCGCAGAAACCCTCGTCGGTCGCATCCAGAATCGACCGGTACCGCTCCTCGCTTTCGCGTAACTCTCTCTCTATGCGCTTTCTTTCGGTAATGTCCCGTAAAATGCCGCGAAAACCGGCTGGTTTGCCCTGCGCATCACGGATCAGAGCGCCGGATATTTCAAAAATGCGCTTGGAGCCGTCCCTGGCGCTGACCGTTACTTCCAAACCGCTGAAAGGCTTGCCGGTTTTTTGCGTACGCGCGTAACATTCCTGAATTTTTTCAGCCGTCGCCGCATCGCAATGACTCAGGTAGTTCACACCGATCAGCTCTTTGCTGGAATAGCCGAGACTGCGCGCCGGCGCGTCATTGACGAAAGTGATATTTCCCTGCAAATCTTCTTCATAATAATTCTCTTCGATTTCCCGCAGAATAACCCTGCATCTTTCTTCGATAAGCCCCTTCCCATCAGGAGAAATTTTCCGGGGCGGCCTTTTCAGAGGCACGGAGGCGGCTTTTACCCCTGTTTTCGCTGGCGTCTTCCGGGAAATTTTCCGGCTTGCCTGTGAAGAAAGCTTCCTGGCAACTGGTTTTGCCGCTGTTTTTTTTTGCTCTGACATGGTTTGATCATCTCCTTGATGATTTTGCTTTGTTAAACAACTTGTCTTTATAACCTTGCGCCGGACGTCAGGATCAACTGGCGCAATCATGAAACGCTTTTCCGGGGATTCGACGCAGCCAGATTAAAGCGGAAGACAACGGCATCCGAATCAAAAGATTTGGAAGATTCAAGGTTAGCCCTTTCAAAAACTTTGAGCATCGCTTCGTTGCGCGGTAAAACAAAGGCGATAAATTCGGCAATTCCCCGATCGCGCGCGATTTTGGCCAGGTAGCTCAGCATGAACGTCGCCACTCCTTTCCCCTGAAATTCCTCATCCACGATAAAAGCAATTTCATAATTGTTCGCGC
>CAZBGE010000122.1:0-8020 GCA_964491435.1 uncultured Smithella sp. | reverse complement strand
AACTCCTCGTTGACATACCTGAACAGGCCGTCCTGAATCAGGTACACGCCAACCAGGGATTTTTCAGTGAGGTGCCGGAATTTGCCCTCCGATTCCAAGAGAGCCTGCTCCGCCCGTTTGCGCCCGGTGATGTCCAGCGAAAGGTTGGCGAAATATTGCGGTGCGCCTGTTTGGGGATCGTGCACCAGGAATATGTTGGCATACACGGAGGTGAGCTTTCCTGTTTGAAGGTTTTTATATTCCAGATCTCCGTTCCAGCCGCCCGCCATCATGGCCGGGATAACTTCTTGCTGGACTTTTTCGAGCAGGTGCCCGGGGATGACCTGCGTAATATGGATACTGGACACCTGATCGGCGGCGACTCCCAGTATCTTCAGGCCCGCTTCGTTAAGGTAGAACATTTTTCCGTCAAGCGTGGCCAGATTCACAAGTTCGCTGCTGTGCCTGATGACTGTGGCCAGTTTTTGCAGTTCCTCATCCGCCCGCTTCTGCTCGGTAATGTCCAGAATCGTTCCTGAAGCAGCGATCTTTCCCTGATGGATGCTGGATGACCCGTAAACCGCCAAATCGAAGATTTGCCCGTTTTTCTTCATCCCCCTGAAAGAGTAATGCACGTTTTCGATTTCCCTGGAAATCCGCTTTCTGACATTTTCCCTGACCATTGCCAGATCTTCCGGATGGACCACGGCTTTCAGGGGCAGATCATTCGAGCATTCTTCAACGGTGTAGCCGAACATCTCGGCGAATCTGGGATTTACGTATTTGAATACCTCATCCTGCAGGAGATAGACACCGATAAAGGCATGCTCCGTAAAACTTTTGAACTTGATTTCAGACTCCCGAAGCGCTTCCTCCGCTCGCTTGTGCGCGGTGATATCGGTATGGAGGCCAACCAGTCCGATGATGCGGCCATTGTGGTTCATGATGGCGTAAGCTCTCAATAAAATGTCCAGAATTGTCCTGTCCCGACTGAACATTTTCACTTCGCCTTCGTAACAGTTTCCGCTCGTGATTGCTTCGAAGACGCGTCTTCCGGCTGCCTTGTCCACATAGACTGCCTCAGTTGCGTTTTCTCCAACATCGCCAAATAAACGACGGAATGCTGCATTTTGATAATAGTGCTTCCCGTCAGGTGTCGCCATGCCGATGGCGTCCGTGGAATGTTCTACTAAATCCTTGAATAAATTCAGCGCCTCTTCGGTCCGTCTGCGTTCTGTAATATCCAGGACGGCTCCTCTGAAGCCCGCGGGCCGTCCGTTTCTGAAAATGGGGCTGGAAAAGACCATGGCCTGAAAAAAAGATCCATCCAATCTCATTAAAGTATATTCCGCTCCGCCATATTGTTCGCCCGCAAGCAGCCTTTGCACGTTTATTGCGGCTTTCTCAAGATCTTCGGGGGCAATGATCCGCCATACTTTAACGCCTTTCCGGACATCCTCTTCCGTTCCCCTGAAAGTTTCATAAATGGCGCGGTTTGCGGAAACAATGTTGGCTTCCAGATCCGCTTCATAGACCGGAATGGGTAAAAAATCATACAAATCGCGATATTTTTTTTCGCTCTCCCTCAGTTTTTCCTCCGCCTGTTTTCGCTTGGTGATGTCCATGAGGGAGGCGACGCTTCTTTTTGTCTCCGGTATCAGATCAACGGTCAAGATGATATTCTTCAGGGAACCGTCTCTGTGAACAAGCCGGAATTCATAACTTTTCATCGCCAGGTCTCGATTAGTTCTCCGTAAGCGATGCTGGGCGATCATCTTTTCCAAATCAGCTTTTTCAATAAATTCCGTCCACTTTCTTTTTCCTTCCACTTCCTCCCGCGTGTATCCGGTCAGATCTTCCCATCCATTGTTGGCCAGAGCAATCGTCATATCTTCCTCAACGATCAGCATGGCGGTTCCCGTCGTTTCAAAGATCGTCCGATAGGTTTGAGAGGAAATCTCCGTGACGTTTTCCGTCATGGGACGATCCGCCGCTGATTTTTCCAGCTCTCTGATTCTCAATTTTAATGTTTCAATTTCCGCGAGTTGTTCCGGTTTTGTCCTTGAAGATACTTTCACCTGATACCTCCTGCGTTGGTCAATCACGCTGTATGGAAGGAAAACGAACGATATTTTACAGGCGCATGCAAGTTTGATAAACGTTACCGGATGCAGGTGAAAATGTCAAAAGAAAAGGCTGAAGGTTGCCATTGAGCTTGCTTTTAATCCTATCGGGAAGGGTTGACAAATTGATTCCTTAATGTCATGCAATGAAAAAAAGGAGCTTGCTTATGCCGGAAATTGTCGCTTTTTCCAGGAAAGACCGCATTGGTCTGATTTCCATCAACAACCCTCCGGTCAACGCCCTGTCTCAGGCGGTGCGATCAGGGGTCAAGGCCTGCGTCGAAAAAGGCCTTGCCGATGACCGGACGGAAGCCATGATCATCCTTTGCGAGGGGAGCACGTTCATTGCGGGAGCGGACATCCGTGAATTCGGCCAGCCGTCGGTGGAGCCTCTCTTGCCGGACGTCTGCCGGCTGATCGAAGATTCCCCGAAGCCGGTTCTGGCGGCGATTCATGGAACCGCACTGGGCGGAGGGCTGGAAATCGCGCTGGGCTGCCATTTCCGCATAGCTTCAATCAGCGCCAGGCTGGGTTTTCCGGAGGTCGGTCTGGGCCTTTTGCCGGGCGCCGGCGGAACCCAGAGGCTGCCGCGCCTGGCCGGCATCCCCGCGGCGCTGGAAATGATTACATCCGGCGTGCCGGTTGCCGCGGCGAAAGCAAAATCTCTGGGCATCCTGGATGAAATCGCGGACGGAGATTTGAAAGAAGCGGCGCTGGCATTTGCCCGGAAAATAATTGACGAAAAGCTTCCCGTGCGCCGGGTCAGCCGGCTCGAAGTCCCGGCGGCTTCTCCGGCCGTTTTTGAAGATTTTACGAAAAGCATCTCCCGCAAGTCGCGCGGGTTCCTCGCGCCGTTCAAATGCATCGAAGCAATCCGGGCAGCGGCGGCATTGCCTTTTGACGAAGGCCTGAAGCGGGAGAGGGCCATTTTTCTGGAACTGAAAGCCTCCGATCAGTCCAAAGCGCAGCGCCACGTTTTCTTTGCCGGGCGTGAAGCGGCCCGGGTTCCCGGCCTGCCTGATGATCTGAAAACGCGGGAGATTCAATCCGTCGGCATCCTTGGCGCGGGAACCATGGGCGGCGGCATTGCCATGTGTTTTGCCAATGCCGGAATTCCGGTCACACTGCTGGATACCCGGCAGGAATTGCTGGACAGGGGGCTGGCCGTCGTCAGAAAAAATTACGAAGCGCAGGTGGCGAAGGGCAAACTCCGGCAGGACGTGATGGACAGGCGCATGTCGCTCATTTGTCCGACACTGGACTACCAGGATTTAAAGAATGCCGATCTGGTTCTGGAAGCGGTTTTTGAAGATATGGCTGTCAAAAAGGATGTGTTTGTGAAACTGGACTCCGTCTGTAAGCCGGGAGCCATTCTTGCATCGAACACTTCCTACCTGAATATTGACGACATCGCAGCCGTGACCCGCAGGCCGCAGGATGTTCTGGGAATGCACTTCTTCAGCCCGGCCAACATCATGAAATTACTGGAAAATGTGCGAGGCGCGCAAACGGCGCCGGAAGTCCTGGCCACTGCCATGAAAGTCGGCAAAATGATTGGTAAGGTGCCGGTGGCCGTCGGCGTCTGCGACGGTTTTGTCGGCAACCGCATGCTGGCCAAACGCGCCCGTGAATGCGGCTTCCTGCTGGAAGAAGGAGCGCTGCCGGGGCAGATTGACCAGGTTCTTTATGATTTCGGCTTTCCGATGGGCCCATACGCCATGGGTGACATGGCCGGCCTGGATATCGGCTGGCGCAACCGCAAAGCCAAGTGGGCGACGCTCACGCCCCGCGAGCAGTCCTGCAATATTCTCGATAAAATCTGCGAAATGGGCCGCTTCGGACAGAAAACCGGCGCCGGCTACTATCGGTATGACGAGAAGCGCAATGCCACACCCGATCCCCTGATTGAAGAAATGATTGTCCGGCACTCGCAGGAGGCCGGCATCACCCGCCGTACGATTTCCGATCAGGAAATCATCGAACGCGCCGTTTACATCATGATCAACGAGGGGGCAAAGATTCTGGAAGAAGGGATTGCGGCGCGCCCGCTGGATATTGATGTCGTCTGGATTTACGGTTACGGTTTCCCGCGATACCTCGGGGGGCCGATGTTTTATGCCGACACGGTGGGTTTGGGAAAAGTACATGACGCGATTCTGAAATATCAGGATCTTGTTAGCGCGGAGTACTGGAGGCCTGCGCCCCTTCTGGAAAAGCTGGCGAAAGAAGGAAAAGGATTTTACGCCAAATAGCTTGGCGATAGCCTGAGTAGAAAATTAAAAAATCCCTCTTCAGTGGCCTTGCGTGGCATTCAAGAGGGATTTTTTAATTCATTTGCCGGAACGGTTGCTTTGAGAATTGTGGCGCGGCATTCCGGTTTTATGGAAGACTATTGAGCTTTCACCCATTCCTGGGCGCGGCATATGAAGGCGATGCAGCCTTTGACCTGCAATTTTTTACCACCGTCTACGGCCTTTATCTTACACTTATATTCCTTGCCCTTGGAGGGATCCAGGATTGTTCCTCCATCCCATTCCGCGCCGGCGTCCTTCATGTTTTTGACGATGACCATTCCTTCAATTGGTTTTCCCTTGTCGGCGCCTTCACATTTCGTACAGGATTTGCCCTTGTCCTGGGGGCGCGTAAGCTGTTTAATTACGCCGAATGCTTTTCCGTTCTGCATGTAGATTTCCACAATGGATTTTACCTGTTTCGTTTCATCATCAATGGTGTTCCATTTGCCCACGATCGGATCGGCCGCCCAGAGACTGCCGGTGGTAAAAACGGCAACAGCGATGAACCCTAATATGAACCCTAATTTTGTCCTCATTTTGATACTCCTCCGTTCGTTATTTGAAGTATTGCTTACACAAATTAAACTCCTGTGTCAAGTCTCTTGATGTGGTGTAAATCGCGACGACTATTTCACCCGCACCCAGTAATGGCTTTCGCTGAAGAAAAGCAAACTTGCCGTAATCATCAGCTTATCCTGGGAAATCTGCGTGACGGTGCATTTGTATTCCTTGCCTGCATCAAAATCGAAAACTGTCCCCAAATACCTGCCCGCTTCCTTTTTAAGGTTCCAGAGAACCAGCATGTTCATGAGCGGCTTATTTTTTCTTTCATCTTTGCAGGCTTTGCAAAGCGCATTTGCGGGCGCCTTGGAAAGTTTGACAATTTTGCCTTGATAGATTCCGTCTTTTTCGAATATTTCAACCTGCGCCCTTTCTTTGCCCTTATCGCTGCCTTTCAGGACCGGCATGGACCATACGCCTGTCAGGGATTGCTCAGCCGCCGGCGATACGCCGTGCATCGCAAGCAATACAAGAATCGCCATGCCGTAAACAAACACTTTTTTCATAATGTCCTCCTCTGTAAATCTTTTGATGCCATTTTGATTTAAACCAGTATATGTGCAATGCGATTTCAGCGCAAGCGGGAATTTTTACCATCATTTGGCGTGTTGCGCTGCCCGGTTGCCGCCGCATCGATCCGGATTATGAAGCGATTTCGGCCATTGGCCTTTCCGCTGGCGTAAAACTGATTGTCATGGCGGCGTTGATTGTGATAAATATCACCGCACAAAATATTCAGAGGGAAATTTCCCCTGTTTGTTCAGGGAGGGGCAAATGAAGGTAAATTTCTGGGGAACGAGGGGATCGTTGCCTGCTTCTTGCACGTCGGACGCTATCAGAAAAAAGATATGCGGGGCCATCAGGGTTTCCCAGGGGTTGAATTTACGAACGGATGAGGAAATTGAAAAATTCCTTGATTCGGGACAGGGCGGTAGAAGTTTGCCTTTTTCAGCGATCGGCAGCTATGGCGGCAACACCTCCTGCGTAGAAATTGACGGTGGGAGGGAATATGTGCTCTGCGATGCCGGAACCGGGCTGCGGGACTTCGGAAACTCTGTTTTAAGACCGGCCGCTGAGGAAAAACAAAACAAAACAAACGTTTTCCATATTTTCATGTCACATCTCCACTGGGATCACATTCAGGGCTTTCCTTTCTTTACTCCTGCTTATATTCCGGGCAATCATGTGCATGTCTATGGATTTCACAGAGAGTTGGAGCAGGCTTTCGCAGGCCAGCAGGAATATCCATTTTTCCCGGTGCCACTGAAAGCGATGCGGGCGAACATCCAATTTACTGTTCTGGAAGAGGGAGGAGAATTCAACATCGCGGGCTTTACGGTAAAAGGGATCAAGCAAAACCATCCCGGCGGTTCTTACGGTTACCGGTTCGAAAAAGACGGCAAGATTATCGTTTATTCAACGGACTCGGAACATAAGGCGAACGCTGATAACGATGAATACGGCTTCATCAATTTTTTCAAAGACGCGGATCTGCTTATTTTTGACGCTCAATATTCCCTGTTGGACGCCACATACGCAAAGGAAGACTGGGGGCATTCCAATAATATCATGGCTGTGGAGTTGAGCGTCAAAGCCGGTGTCAAGCACTTGTGTCTTTATCATAATGAACCTGCTTTCAATGATGAACGCCTCGATGAGTTTTTAGAAGAAACCAGGCGATATCTGAAGATTTATGCCGGATCGTCGCCCCTCCTGATAGACGTTGCCTATGACGGCATGCAAGTGGACTTAAATAAAAAACCTTAAATATTGACAGAATGTTGCTTTTCACATAAGCATTAGCGCTGTTTTAAAATGCGGAACAAACTCAAAAATGTCAACTTTCTTAAGAATAAAAAGAGAATCACAAAACCACTAAATATCAACGCAGGAGGCAAGATACAAACATGAAGCAAATGGCATTAAACTACGTCAACTGGTTTATTCCGGAGAAGCTCAGACTGGATATGGACACGTACCGGCGGGCAAAACAGCTTGCCATATTTTCTCATTTCGGTTTTTTGTTTTTTGTCCCCAATATGATCAAATGGTACAATCTGGGCAGCCCCTTCCTCGCTGTCAGTATGTTTTGCGTGATGATTGTTGTTTGCATCGTTTCCCCTCTGGTTTTAAAAGCCGGATCCCTGACCGGGTCAGGAAACATCACCATGGCCGCCCTGTGCTGGCATTTTACAGTGCTGACTTTTATGACCGGAGGAATAGCATCCTCCGCGATTGCCTGGAACCTGATCATTCCTCTGTTTGCGGTGACTTTTTTCGGGCTGAGGACGATGATTATCTGGTCAATTGTCATGACCGTCGAAATTATTACGCTTATTGTGATCCATAAGGCGGGCATCGTGCTGCCGACCGTTGAATTATCGGCGGCGCAGGTGGCGTCAACCCAGATCGCCAACGCTGTCGGCCCTTTTGCCGCGACAGCCGTCAGTTGTTATTTTTTTCATAAAGGTTTGGAGAGTGCGCTGGGGACTCAGGAAGAAGCCATCCGCGCCCAGGCGGAGGCCATGGAAGAACAGGAAAGAGCCAAGCTTCAGCTTGAGGAAATGTCGCAGGGGCTGGAACAGACCTTTGTTCAAGTGGGCCAGAACACAGAGCATCTGGTCGGAGTGACTCTGAAAGAAATGGACGCTAAAACAAAACAAACAGCCAATAATGCTGGCCAGGCCAACAGTTTGATGAAGGAGGCCAGCAAGGTGATGGCCGACGCCGATGCTTCGATGAAGGCTCTGACCGCGTCGATGACCGACATCACCAAGGCCAGCGAGGATACATCCAAGATCGTGAAGACCATTGACGAGATTGCCTTCCAAACCAACCTTCTGGCCCTCAACGCCGCGGTGGAGGCCGCCCGGGCGGGGGAAGCGGGAGCGGGATTCGCCGTTGTTGCCGACGAGGTCAGAAACCTGGCCATGCGCTCCGCCGAATCGGCGAAGAGTACGGCCATGATGATTGAAAATACGGTTAAGAAGGTGCAATACGGTTCGGAGCTGGTGGCGAAGACCAACAATGCTTTCACCGATGTGGGCAGCCGGGTGGGCAAGG
>CAZBGE010000121.1:0-8085 GCA_964491435.1 uncultured Smithella sp. | reverse complement strand
GTTCATGCGACATGGTGGCCAAAAAGGAGGACTTGAGGCGGTCGGCGGATTCGGCGCGCTCTTTGGCTAAACGAAGCGTCTCGACGGCTTCGCGTTCAGTTGTGATGTCCTCGACAATGCCGACCAACCCAAGCGATGCATCGCTATTATTGATGGACTGGCATGTCATGCGCGCCCAGAACCTGCTCCCATTCCTCCGGAGAAGTAGACGCTCTTTGTGAAAAACGCCGGGTTCCACCAATTGTTCGGCGATCTCAATGCCCATTTTGGAAAAGTCGTCGTCGTTTTCATACCAAATGCGAGTTGTTTTACCAATGATTTCTCCCGGCGCATAGCCGAAGATCTCCTCCATTTTTCTATTGCAGCGCGCAATGACACGATTCCTGATCAGGGCAATTCCCGTAGGAGCCATTTCCAGGATGGCGTTTTGCTCCTCACTGGCTTGACACAAATCGATTTCCAGTTGTTTGCGTATAGTCAGGTCGATATTCGTGCCTACTGCGCGGGCTGGCTGTCCATTTTTATCACGGGCTACTACCTTGCCACGGCTCAGGATCCATTTATAATGACCGTCCCTAGTGCGCATGCGGAATTCGTTTTCAAATGCATCCTCGGTTTCCATGCGCTGTTTGATAGTCGCCACAACGCTTTCTCTGTCCTCTGGATGTATCAGGTCAATCCAGTTGTCCTGCGGATCCGCACTGATTTCGCCTGGTTGATAACCCAGCATCTTGAAATAAGCGGGGTTGCAGTAACCAATGTTGTCTTGAATATTCCAGTCCCAGAGACCATCATTCGAGGCTTCCAGTGCGTATTCATAACGTTCCTCGCTGATCCTTAATTTTCTCATCGCCACAGCAAGTTCCATTGTTCTGGTTTCTACCAGTTGTTCCAAATGCCGGCGGTGGGCTTCCAGTTCGTCAAGCATGCGTTTTTTATCGGTAATGTCCAGTGAATTATTGGCGAGGAATTGTATTGCACCTGTTTCCGGATCGACGATTTGGTATGTTATTGCATGGACATCAAACAGCTTGCCTGTCTTTAAGTTAACATATTGCAGATCTCCCTCCCAGAAACCATTCTTATTTATGGAAGGAACCACCTCTTGTCGCACCTTATCCTGAAGATGGTCGGGGATAACGTCAATATATTTGATTTGGGCAATGTCTTCTTCAGCAATACCCAACATTTTCTTTCCGGCGTCATTCAGAAAGACCATCTGACCGTCGGGTTTTGACAGGTTTACAAGCTCACGGCCATGCCGCACAACGGACGTCAGTTTCCTCGATTCTTCCGCCGCCTGTTTGTGCTCCGACAACAATTTTTCAAGCATTTCAATTCTTTGCCGCAAAAGTGATTTTTCTTCGCTCAGGCCTTGACATGCCTCGGACGGATCATCCATCAAACGCCCCCTGTTTCGATTAATAATCACCCTGGATGAAAATAATGCACATTATTTCTTTATTCTTTAATTTTTTTAAAAATACCGGATACCCATGTAAATGTCAAAATAAATATGGACAGATTCCTGATCTTCATTATGAACAATCATGAAAAGCAGTAAGAGCATATGTCAGACAAAAATGGGCAGGCCATACAGAATACTTCCGACAAACAAATTGGCGCCCCGCCGATATTACTTTTGATGTGTCTGTGTTAATCTGTCACGGTATTCAATCAATATATCGTTAAGAAGCAACAGGAAAAAAGACACCGAAATATTCCGTGAAGGGAAGACATGAATGAGGCATTTAGAAAATGAAAAATTGACAAACCGTGATACTTCAAATGCTAATGGTAAACTCCTTAAAGATGAATCAGCTGAGATTATTCACCAAGCTGTCAGGGAAAACCGCAGTTATCTGATGGAACACGAAACCAAGGAAATCCTCGAAGACATCGGCATTAAAACTACCGGGTTTTTGGTTGCCCGATCCGCAGACGAAGCACAGGCGATAAGTGAGAAGATCGAATTTCCCGTGGTGATGAAAATAGTCTCGCCTGATGTCATTCATAAATCAGAGGCAGGCGGCGTCAAACTGAATTTGACATGCGCCAAAGATGTTCGCTGCACATACAATGAAATGATCAATACGTTCAAATACCAGCACATCGAAGGCGTAACCATTCAAAAAATGGCCAAACCAGGTATCGAAGCTATTATCCGCGTGACGCGTGATCCGGGTTTTGGCCCGCTCATTACATTCGGCCTGGGCGGCGTATTTTCCGAAATATTGCATGATGTTTCCTTCCGGATTTTGCCGATTACCGAAAAGGATGCTTCAGAAATGATCGCGGAAATCCGGGGCGCATCTATTTTGCATGGATATCGCGGCAAAAATGTTGATCTGGAATCCCTGAGACAATTATTATTAAAAATATCACAACTGGTCATGGAAAATTCTGAGATCGCCGAGCTGGATGTGAATCCGCTTTTTTTGTATCCGGACGGTTATGTTACCGTTGACGCCCGAATGTTCATCAGCGAACCTTCACCTAGAGAAAACATTACGCCTTCAGGTCATGAGAGCCTGCGTGATTTCTTCTATCCGCATAGCATCGCGGTAATCGGCGCTTCCGATATCAAAGGAAAACCGGGCTACAATGTCTTCTGGAATCTGCTCAACCATGATTTTCCCGGCCGGCTCTATCCGATCAATCCTGACAAAGATTCCATCAAGGGCGTCAAAGCCTACAAATCAATTCTAGACATACCTGAGCCAGTAGATATGGCCACCCTTATTGTTCCCGCCACAACAGTTGAGGCGGCGATTGACGATTGCTGCGCAAAAGGAGTAAAGTATATAGTTATCGAGACCGCGAATTTTGACGAAACCGGCCAAAAAGGGAAAAAAGCACAGGAAAGAATTGAAAAAATCATCCAAAAGCATGGCTGCCGTGTTCTGGGACCTAATTGTTCCGGCTTCATCAACACTCATCACAATATGGTGCAATCTATCGGTCTGCTTTCCGATTTGCACAAAGGTAATGTCGGCATGATCGCACAGGCCGGAGTTTATGCCGCCGGAATACTCACGGGATTAAGCAATATTCTGGATTTCGGCATCGTGGCGACCGTCGGTGATAAGATGGACATCAATGAAACGGATATTCTGGAATATCTGAGCAACGACGATCATATTTCCGTAATTGTCATGTATATGGAAGACATCCGCAGCGGCAAGCGTTTTATGGACGTAGCCGGGCGCACGGCGGTGCGCAAACCAGTCATTGTATTAAAATCCGGACGGACGGAAGCCGGTAAAAGAGTTGTCTCTTCGCATACCGCTTCGCTGGTCGGAAATGACAAAATCAACAATGCGGCCTTTAAGCAAAGCGGCATTATCCGGGCCAGGGATAACGAACACTTATTCGCACTGACACGCGCTTTTTCCAAACAACCTGTACCGAAAGGCAATGGTGTTTTAGTTATCACCTATACCGGTTCCCTGGGAATTGCCGCAACAGATATGCTATATCTTTCCGGAATGCGTCTATCCATACTGGAGCCGCATTTTCAAAAGCGGTTAAAAAACATTCTGCCCGATTACGCCGGCATCGCCAATCCCATAGACTGCTCTTTCTCCATGACGCCCCAGCAAGTAAAAGATCTGATAGAAATAGCCATAGAAGGCAACGATGTTCACAGTTTCATCGTAATTATTCAGGGCGAAACGCTCGGTTCTTTTGTGGATGTCATGAAAAACATCGATTATAAAAAGAAACCTGTTGTCTGCTGCGTGCTCTGCAAGGAATTCATGATTGACGAGGTGGTGAAGATGGAGCAGGCAGGTATTCCCGTTTATTCAACAGCGGAAATGGCGGCAGACGTTTTAGGCCAAATGTACTATTACGGCGCGAGACGTCAAAACGCAGTTGCCGCTTCCATTGCCCGTCATCTGACCAAGGAATCACTCTCCATCAACAACATGCCTGTTCGCTTACGTCTGCTTAATCCCGATGATATCGGCCGATGGACGGATTTCGTTAACAGCTGTTCGCAAAAGTCCTTATGGCTGAGGTTTTTCTCGCCTTTTTCAGCCACACCGGAAAGAGCTCAACGTTTCTGCAATATTGACCCCGATGAAGAAATTGCTGTAGTTGCAGAAATGAAAGATGGCAACAAACATAAATTTCTCGCCATCGCGCGTTTAATTAAAAGCAGCTGCTGTAATGGCGAAGTGGAATACGCCATTATTATCTCGGATACCTTTCAAAGAAAATCCCTGGGACATACTTTGTCCAAGCAATGCATAGAACTGGCCAAGAAAGAGGGTTATAAAACTATTCGGGCGGAAACGCTTCAGGAAAATTACGCCATGCTCAGGATTTTCCGGAACTGCGACTTCATATTAGATTCTAAAGACGAAAATATGGTTTCAATGGCGCTGAAGTTATCGTGAGTCATCGCCAAATTCATTTTTTAACAAGATAAAGTTTGGATAGTAATTTTTGGAAACTAGTTCGGATAATCAATTGATTTTCATATTAAATAAGCATATAAAAGCATTAAATATTTTATTGCTCGGTCGTTGAGTGGATCTTCAATTATAATATTAATTCAGTATCTCCCTCGGGGAAATATAATTTTAGAACGAGGCAGTAAATGTCTCCTGGTGAAATGACCCAAAAAGAGTTAATCGAAATGGCAAAACGTCGCCGGACGGAGTCGAATGGTATAGATACTCTCACGTCTCTTGAATCATCAGGGGAAAATCTTTACAAACTGATGGCGCAAAGTTCTCAGGTCGGTTTTTATATTATGCAGGACAGGCGCTTTAAATTTGTCAATTCACATTTCAGGGATTATACCGGTTATACTGAAGAAGAAATGGTCAGCATGAATCCCCCTGCTTTTATTTTGTCTGAGGATCGTCGCAAAACGGCCAAAAACGCGATCATGATGCTCAAAGAACAACGATTTTCCCCTTATGAATTTCGCATTGTCACCAAAGATGGACAAATCAAATGGATTATGGAAACGGTGATGTCCATCATATTCAATGGCAAGCGGGCAATTCTGGGCAACTCCATGGATGTAACTGAAAGAAAAGAAGCCAGCCGTCGGCTCGAAGAGCTTGAGGCACTGGAGTCATCCATCCTCGACGCCATTCCTCAAGCGGTGGTTGGCCTGCACGAACGGCGCATCAATTTTGCAAACCATGCAGTAAAAATTATTTTCGGCTGGCGCCGAGAAGAACTCATCGGTAAAAGCATACGCATGATCTATCGTAATGAGAAAGAATCCGCTAAAATTGCCTCTATTTTTTATTCCACTCTTGAACGGCAACGAACCTATGAAACGGAGTTTCCCTGTCTGCGCAAAGATGGTCAGGAAATCATCTGCAGGATGAAAGCTTCGCGCATCGGAGAAAAACTCCGGGAAAAACGTATTGTTGTTACTTATGAAAACATCACGGAGGAGAAAAAATCACAGGAGGAATTGAAACGTTCGCGCGAAGAATTACGTAATCTGTATATTCACCTTCAATCGGTGCGCGAGGAAGAAAGCACTCGCGTCGCGCGCAAAATTCATGATGAACTGGGACAATCGCTTACCGCCCTGCAAATGGACATGTCCTGGCTTATAAATCGTCTGCCGGCTGATAATGAAAGTATTCGGGAAAAAACCCGGAGCATGTCGGAGCTTGTCGATTCGACTATTGAAAGCGTGCATAACATCACCACAGAGCTGCGTCCCAGTCTTCTGGATGACTTGGGACTTCCAACGGCCATTGAATGGCAGGCGGCGGATTTTCAAAAGCGTTCCGGCATTCGCTGCCAAGCCTATATCTACTGCGCCAATGGCGATATGGATAAGGAATTAGCCACCACCATCTTTCGAATTTTTCAGGAGACTCTTACCAACATCGTCAGACACGCTAAAGCCACACAATGCAAGGTGTGCCTGACGGAAAAAGAAAAAGAATTGTGTCTGGAGGTCACGGATAACGGCATCGGCGTCACAAAGCGGCAAATTGACGATCCACGATCCTTCGGAATGATCGGTATGCGCGAACGTGCCCATATCTGGAACGGAACCGTTCATGTCCGAAACGTCAAACCATCAGGAACAAAAGTTAAAGTTCTGATTCCACTGCGCAAAGGAGAAAAACAAAAATGATACGTATTTTGGTTGCGGATGATCATGCGGTGGTTCGGCAGGGTGTCAAGCAGATTTTATCTGAAGTGAGCGATATGTCCATCAAAGACGAAGCGCAAAACGGCTCTGAAACGCTGGAAAAAGTATTACAACACTATTATGATGTAGTCCTGCTGGATATTTCCATGCCCGGCCGCAGCGGCCTGGAGATTCTTGAAGACATAAAAAACCATCGTCCAAAACTTGCCGTATTAATCCTGAGCATGCATCCCGAAGAACAGTACGCGATCCGCGCGTTGCGCGCGGGCGCATCTGGTTATCTGACCAAAGCTAGCGCGCCGCAGGAACTCATTGGCGCCATCCGCAAGGTGGCCGGCGGCGGAAAATATGTCACTTCTTCACTGGCGGAACAACTTGCCGACGAACTGGAAGGCGACGCTGAAAAAAATCCTCACGAGAGGCTTTCCAACCGTGAACATCAGGTTATGCTGATGCTGGCTGCGGGAAAATCCGTTTCCGACATCGCCGATGAACTCTGTTTAAGCGTCAAAACCATCAGCACCTACCGCACACGCGTAATGTCCAAAATGGGTATGAAGAAAAACGCCGAACTGACACTGTATGCTGTTCACAACAAACTTATCCATTAACGATTGCAGTCTCCGTTTTTTTGAGAAAAGAACCGCCACATGATCCGGAACCGAAATTGTTCCACCAAATCCATTACCCCCGATGATATAAGCCCAGCAGGCACTACTGATAAATATTAGCATCAAGAATACAAAATCCCCCTCCCATTACTAATGGAAAGGGGATTTTTTGTCGGAACGACAACTTCAATAAGCGGCCTGACCTACGGGAGAGGGGCAATAGCGTCAGACCGCTTATTTCCATACTAACATACTAGCCAAGGCTCTTTCTATTGTTGACCAAATCATCAACTACGGCCGGATCGGCCAGGGTTGATGTATCGCCAAAGTCTTCGAACTTCTTAGCTGCAACGTTTCTCAAAACACGGCGCATAATCTTGCCGGATCTTGTTTTGGGCAGACCGTCCGCCCACTGAATCTGGTCGGGCGATGCGATCGGACCCACAACCTTGCGGACATGGGCGACCAGAGCCTTTTTGAGATCATCCGTCTTGGCCACATTATTGTTCAGTGTGACATAGGCGAAGATGCCCTGTCCTTTGATATCATGGGGGAAACCGACCACCGCCGCTTCCGCGACATCCGGATGAGACGTGAGCGCCGCTTCAACTTCTGCGGTGCCCAGCCGGTGACCGGACACGTTGATCACGTCATCGACACGGCCGGTGATCTTGTAGTCGCCGTCGGCGTCTCGTTCGGCGCCGTCGCCGGAGAAGTAATTGCCGGGAAACTGTACGAAATAATTCTCGACAAACCGGCCTTCCTTGTCATCCCACAAACCGCGGGCGATGCCCGGCCAGGAACTTTTAATGCAAAGAGCGCCTGTGCCGGGCCCTTTGATTTCTTTTCCTTCTTCATCAAACAGAGCCGGGACAACACCGAAGAACGGAACCATGGCTTTGGCCGGTTTGATGTCAATGGCGCCGGGCAAAGGCAGGATCATATGTCCGCCGGTTTCCGTCTGCCACCAAGTATCGGAAATCGTGCAATGGCCAGCGCCGATTTTATCGTAATACCATTTCCAGGCTTCGGGATTGAGAGGTTCGCCAACCGAACCCAAAACGCGCAGAGAGGAAATATCGTGCGCATCGACCCATTTATCGCCCTCTTTGGCAATCGAACGGATCGCCGTCGGAGCGGTATAGAAGTTGTTGACGTTGTATTTTTCCACAACAGCCCAGAATCGTCCGAAGTCCGGATAGTTGGGAACGCCCTCGAACAGAATACTGGAGTGTCCGTTGCAAAGCGGGCCGTAAACGATGTAACTGTGCCCGGTGACCCAGCCGATGTCGGCGGTGCACCAGTAGGTATCTTCTTCATGGACATCAAAAG
>CAZBGE010000120.1:0-8145 GCA_964491435.1 uncultured Smithella sp. | reverse complement strand
CTTGACATTACCCCAGCCAGCAATCATTGGCAATATGGGTGGGAAAGACGGTTACCTTACAAATCACAGGCGGAAATATTGATGCGCACAAGATACAAGCAAACAAACATCCTCTTATTAAACCGGAGGATGCTTTTTGCCTGGACTGAATTTTTTTATTTGGATGCTTTTTTGATTTTATTCTTGCTGTCAACCAGAATATTTTTCGGTTTCCAGTTCCTGGATTCTTCATCTTCCACGGCAACGTAAGTTGCCAGGATCACCAAGTCTCCTTTGGCTACTTTGCGGGCGGCGGCTCCGTTGAGGCAAATGGTGCCGGAATTGCGTTTTGCTTTAATGATATACGTTGAAAACCTCTCTCCATTATTGATATCGTAGATCTCAACTTGTTCGTAGGGCACCATATTGGCGGCGTCCATCAGATTTTCATCGACGGAAATACTGCCTTCATAATGCAAGTCGGCATCCGTAACGGTGGCGCGATGGATTTTGGATTTCATCATAAATCTTTGCATGGTTCTTTTTCTCCTGACATATCTTAAAATATTACGCCTTAAGCTCTTCACCTAAAACGGAATTGTCAATCAGCCTTGTTTTCCCCACCTTTACGGCCAGGGCCATTACAACCTCCCCTTTGATCTCCCGAACATCTTCCAGGGTGGCCGCATCGCATATTTTTACGTAATCGATTGCAGTAAATTCCTTGCTTTTAATAAGTTTTTCCGCCTGTTGAATCATCATATCCGCGTTTCTTTCGCCTCCGGCATAAAGCCTTTGCGCCAGCCGGAGCGACTCGACAAGCGAAAGAGCCGATACTCTTTCCTCTTTGCTCAGATATACATTGCGCGAACTCATCGCCAGTCCGTCCGGCTCCCGGTAAGTCGGCATGCCGACAATTTCCAGATCCAGGTTCAAATCGGCAACCATGCGTTTAATGGCCGCCAGCTGCTGAAAATCTTTTTTGCCGAAGATGGCGCTGTGGGGTTTGACAATATTGAATAATTTGCAGCAGACGGTCGTAACGCCGCGAAAATGGCCCGGGCGGGAAGCGCCGCATAAATTTTGCGTCACTTTCTCCACATCCACAAAGGTCTGATAGCCCTCTGGGTACATCTCGGAATTCGACGGAAAAAAGATCACATCGACGCCGACGCTTTGCGCCATTTTTGCGTCCCGTTCAAAATCCCGGGGATATTTGGAAAAATCTTCTTTGGGGCCGAATTGCGTGGGATTGACGTAAATGCTGACAACGACATGGTCCGCCGTTTTGCGGGCTTCTTTCATCAGCGAAAGATGGCCTTCATGAAAATAGCCCATGGTCGGAACAAAAGATAGGATTTTACCGGAAAGTCTTAAACTTTCACTAAGAGATTGCATTTCTTTGATGGATTCTACAACTTTCATACTTTCCATTAAAAAAAGCCCCCCGTTGTAAGACGAGAGGCTTGACATTCCCTTCGGGTGTTCCTTCCGTCCCAGTCCTTTCGGATCCAAGCGTGAACTGACGTTAACAACAACGTAATCTTTTGTCAAGAAAATATTCTTTCGACTTGCTTCTTTACAAAAATCAGATTTTGACGTATTTTTTTTAAAAAGTGAGGAGTTACTCCATCTGAGCAACCATACGACAAATGACGTAAATAAGCCTGCACATGCTGCCATTGAATTTCTTTTACGCCGTATGCGGCATAAAGGCGACTTACCTGCCTTTTCGCATCATGTCATCGAAATCAATAAAAAACTTTCTTCTCTTCATTCCATTAACTTTTCATCGTCGGGAGATCTTGCCAATGTTATCCTCAAAGATGTATCGTTGACCAATAAACTGTTAAGAATCGTCAATTCCTCTTTTTATGGGAATTTAAGCGGAAAGGTCACGACCATTTCCCGAGCCGTATTTTTGCTGGGAGCTGAAAAGGTGAGAATGGCCGCCGCATCAGTCATGGTGATGGATCATCTGCAAAATAAAAGTCAAGCCGCCGAGTTAAAAGACGCCGCGCTTATTTCGTTTCTCAGTTCCATCATGGCCAAGAATATCGCTGAAAAAATGATGTTTCATGCAGCGGAGGAAGTATTCATCTGCGCCTTATTGCATAACTTGGGAAAACATCTGGTCATTTGCTATTTTCCCGAAGAATATGCCGAAATAAAAAAGAACATCGCCGAAACCGGCAACGATGAACAAAGTATATCTAAAATGGTCCTCGGTGTTTCCTATAGTGAACTAGGCCAAGGTATCAGCAGATCATGGGGTTTTCCTGAAAACATCATCAACAGCATGGACGTGATAACGGATAAGGAAACAAAAGCATCGGAAAACGAAGCTGATGTATTTAAAAGCATCGCCAATTATGCAAATGAACTGTGCGTGATTGCATCCGATGCTGATGGAACTACAAAAGAGGAAGCCCTGCGGACTGTTTTTGAAAAATACCAACTCACTGTGTCTTTTCCCGTGAACAGAACCATGAATCTAATTGAAGACGCAGTGTCAAAAATCGATCAATTCGCCGAAGCGTTCAAGATAGATAAATCCAAAAGTCCCTTATTTCGAAGCCTGTCGTCTTATGGACAAGAAAAATCTGACGCGGGCGAACCGTCATCGGGTTCAAATATACCAAACCCTTATTTAAATGAATTTGCAGTTCCCCATGCGCGACCGACTAAGCCATTATCTCATGAAAAAGAAAAGCTTGAAATGCTGAAAAGTTGTCTTGCCGAAATCAACGATATGCTGGATACACAGTGCAGTATCAGCGCTGCCATTTACATGATTATGGAAACCATGTATCGCGGCTTTGAATTCAACCGGGTTTTATTATGCATGGTTGATCAGAGCCATACCAAGATGGCCGCTCGTTTTGGTTTTGGTGAAAACATCGACATGCTTTTGCGGAACTTTGAATTTAAGATTACCCGCTCCTCCGATTTTTTCAATATTGCCGTCATGCGCATGAAGGATTTTGTTGTCGATGACAGTCAGGCCGCAGGCGTGAGAGGAAATCTTCCCGACTGGTATCTCAATATCATTAGCGCTCAGTCTTTTTTGATTTACCCCTTGCTCATCAAAGAAAAATGCATTGGTCTTTTCTATGCGGACAAGAAAAAAACTGGAATACTGACCAATGACCAACTGGACTATATGAACATTCTGCGCGATAAAGCAATATGGGCAATTTTGCATAAGCGCTAGAATGCTTCCTCCTGTTCATTGAAAATGGCAATTTCCGACGTAATATCCGACAAATTGAAGATATGACGCACATATTCATTCACCCCGTAGCAGCCGATCTTTCCTTTTTGCTCCTGAATTTTATCAGCCACCTCAAAGAGGACCCGTATTCCCGCGCTGCTGACATAATCAAGTCCGGTAAAATCCAGCAAAAGCCTTTTTTCTCCCTGATCAATAACCCCGATAATTTTTTCCCGGATCTGCGGAGCAGTCAGAGCATCCATACGGCCCTTCAGCTCCAGAATCAACCATCCGTTTTTTTTACTTTCAAAAACATCCATCGTCAATTCTCCTCATAAATTCTTATAAAAAGCTTATTTCTCCGTAACTCAGGCATACCGGACACAAACTACCGCAATATCATCGGATTGCGAATCGCCTCCGCCGAAACTTTTTATCTCCGAAAGAACCGTTTCGACAATGCGGGCCGCTCCGGATAAAGGCGGAAGCTCCTGAAGGCACAACAAGAGACGTTCCTCGCCATAAAACCCGTCTACTGCGTTTTCCGCTTCGGTGACGCCGTCGGTGAACAACAGAAGGCTGTCGCCTTTTTGAAGCCGCAGCCGCCTCGTCTCGTATTTCCCCCCCTTCCTGACGCCCAGCGGCTTTCCGGGTGGCAGCGCCAAAAGCTCGCAGCGACTGCCCTGATCGACCAGGATGGGCGGGACATGGGCGGCATTACTGTAAGTCAACTCCCCCGTCCGGATATTCAGGATCGCGAGGAAAACTGTGATGAACATGAACATCCTGTTGCCGTCCGCCAGTTCCTCATTAGCTTTTTCCAGGATGAAACCGGGGTCGGCGTTCATCCCTTGGGCGGCGCTTCTCAGCAGGGCTTTGCTTTGCGCCATGAACAGCGCAGCCGGAACTCCCTTGTCGGAAACATCTCCCACGATCACGCAGAAACGCTCGTCATTGATGAAGAAACAATCATAAAGATCGCCGCCCACCTCACGCGCCGGTTCCAGCGCAGCCGCAAGGTCGATCTCCATTCTTCCCTGGAGAACCGTTATCAGATCCGGCAGCATGCTCATCTGGATATCCCGTGCAATCCTCAGTTCGCTGGCCATTTTTTCCCGGACCGCCGTCGTATCCTGAAGATTTTTCAAATATTCTTCCAGACGCCGCTCCATGTTCCAGAAAGCACGGGCCAGATGGCCGATTTCCCGGGGAAACCGGATACTCAGCAACTCGTTTTTGCCGTCGCCGGAAAGGACAAAATCGTTATTCCGGAGCGTGTCGGCATGACGGGCAAGCCTCAGCAGGGGAGCGGTTACCCGGGACAGAAGCAGGTAAACGCCGATCATCGAAATCAGAACAATAATGACGATATAAATCGTCTGATGCCTGATTATATTCCCCGCCGGCTTTTCCATTTCATCCTGATAGACGGAAGAGGAAAGATACCAGTTAAAAGGCGCAAAATGTTCCACGTGGGAATATTTCCAGAACCGGTAATCCCCGGGAGCATCCGGTTTGTCCCATAAATACTTGTGAGGCACGTCCGGATTTTTCGAAGCGGCGATCAGATTCCGGATATATTTCTTACCCGTCACCGGATCTTTGAGTAAATTTCCTTCCGTGTTTTCCAGAAAAGGATGAATGAGGATTCTGCCCGAACCGTCGAACAGGCTGAAATAACCAGTCTGGGCAACCCGCACCAGGCTGAATGTCCTCTTGAGAAGATCCATGGTGTCGGCCATTTTCCGATCGACATCACGGTCGATATCGTCGATATAAAGTCCGGTGCCGATCAGCCAGTCCCATTTCGGATAATGGTAAAAATAAAGAAGCTTGGGCACGGGCTTTTTCTCGCCCAGGCGCGTCCACCAGATCGTCAGGAATCCGTCCCGGCTCTTCCCGGTCATGTTCCACAAGGTTCCGGCAATGGGACGTCCCAGTTCATCCCTGGAAGCCGACATATCCCGTCCACGAATCCTCGGATCGGCATGGGAGACGGCAATATTGTTCCTGTCGTAAATGAAAAAATAATCGTTGTGGCCGTAACGCGCCTGCTGGACAGCTTCCAGAGCCGCCTGCCGGGCCTGCTCCTCCGTCAGGAGGCCCCTCACATAAAGACCGTAAAAGAAATCCACCTCGGAGACGACAACCCGGACCAGGTTGCGCAGTTGCTGTTCATAGCGTTCACGGGCGTAAGTCCTGAAGAAATCCAGCTCCGTCCGCTGGTTGGCCAGGTCAAGCATCACCACCCGCATGATGTTCCTAGCTTCGGCGTCTCCGCGAACCAGCATGCTCGAGGTCACTTCACGGCGGGTAACCTCCATGAACGCAAAGGCCGTGACCCCCAGCGCAACGATCACCAGGAGGGAGACAACCACACGGAGGCGGCCCAGCCGTTCCATCAATGATTGAAGTGGAGATGGACGAGACAATGTTTGCCTTCCTGTGTAACGGTTACTTTATCGGTATACTGGCGGACAAGGTATCCCGCCAGACGGACAAGGGCGCCGGGATCGGCGCGCAGCTCCGTTTTATCGGGCCGCTCCGCAGGAAATTCCATTGCCGGCCCCTCATAGCGAACCCGGACATCCAGGTTGTATTCATCAAAACCGACCAGGAAAGTGATCTTATTTTCCGGCAGATCAAAATGCGCCATCGCTTCCGTCAATTCGTTCATCGCCGCCATGGCGTTGTAAATGACTTCTTTCCTTGCGCCCCAAGCCGCACCCTGGTTTTCCATGAATTGAAATATCCGCCGGGAAATGTCCGTCCCGGCCGCCAGTTCCAGGCTTTCTTCACGAGCAATGCCGATGCGCATGATCATGTTGAGAACAATGGCCAGAACGGTTGTCACGGCCAGCGAGGAACTGAACAAGGGCTTCAGCCAGGGATGGAAATTCTGATAGAGTTGCGGAAAGATATCGACGCTCAATCCAAAAACCAGGGAAACGGCAATCACAAACGTCCGGCGGATATCAATCATCCGGGAGGTCATCATCTGCACGCCCGAGATAATCATGAAACTGACCATGAACACCATGGCCGCGCCCATCACCGGCTTGGGCATGATACTGAAGAAGGTGGACAGCTTCGGGAAAAAGGCCATTGAAATATAAATGCCCCCCACGTAAAAGGCCAGAATCCGGCTGGTGGCTCCCGTAGCCACGCAGAGTCCTACGCTGCTGGCATACAGGGATTTCCCCATGGCGCCGGACAGACCGCCGATCATCGAGGATATCCCGTCGGCCAGGGTTCCTCTGCCGATATTGGCCAAGTCCGGTCGTTTCCACTCCGTATCGTTAATCTTCTGGCACATGGTCAGAGTGGCCACGGATTTCAGGGTGGTGGAAAGAGCCACAACAACAAATGGAACAAGCAGCACGGGATCGAAGGAATAGCTGATGTATGACACATCCGGAATGGAAAAAACCGGGGCAGCCACAATGCTCATCAGGTCTCTGCCGGTCAGAACGCCCAGGAGGGCGGCAGTAATGTAGCCTGCCGTGATGCCGATAATCACGGAATAGAGCCGCAATTTTCCCTTGCTCCAGACATTGGTTCCCACCATTACGGAAAGGGTGAACAACGCAACCAGAAGATGAGACGGATCGATCGGGCTGTTTTGATCTTTGATGCTGAAAAAATCAAGAATCATGATGGGAACGATATTGAATCCCACCATTGTCAGGACAACTCCCGTCACCTCCGGTGGGAAAATCACCCGCAGGCGGTGCATAACCCGGGAAAGCAGGCACTCGATAACACCGGCAGCGATCGTCATTCCAAAGATCAGCGACAGCCCTCCGGCTGCTCCCGCCAACATGGAGACGGAAAGAAAACTGGGGTCCGTTCCTTCGGCGCACAAATAGCCGCTGCCCACCGGCCCTTTTTTCAGGGCTTGCAGCATGGTGCCTATTCCTCCGGCGATCATGGTCATGGACACGATGTTGCGGATAAGGTCGGGCGGAGAACCGATCCCCTGCATGACAATCGTAACGACAATCAGGCCGGTGGTCAGAAAAAAGATATGCTGAACGGCCAGCAGCAGACAGACGCGAACAGGCGGTTTGTCGTCCACGCCATAGAGCAGATTAGCCGGTTTTTTGGCCATAACTTTTTCCTTATTGGGCTAAAACCGGCTTACCAGAAACATCAGGCTTGATATCCCCCGGTTCGCTCATAATTCTCTAAATAATTTCCCGCAGAATCTTCCACTCGCCGCCTATTTTTTTCAGTTCAAACTTTTTGAAAGTCTTATCCTGAAGAATCGAGGAACTGTAATATTGCGTAAAATCCGCCGTGGCGCTTACCTTATCAGCGGTTATACGAAGATTATCTATGCGAACATTGATGTTTTTGCTGCGCTTTCGGATATTAATTTTATGAGCAACCAAATCATTTAAATTCCTTTTTTTCGATTTAAAATTTTCGGCATAGCAACTCCGGAAAATTCCCATATCACCCGACATCCAGCTTTGCGCCCACTTTTGAACCAGAGCGGCCACTTCCGCTTCTTCATCGGACCGGCATTGATTATTGGGACTGTCAATGCAAATTTCACCTCTATCCGTTTTATCAGCACTGGCCGTTTTTTTGACATCCGCAACCGGCACGAACGTTTCAACCCGCTTCACAGGCGCCGGAGCCGGCTTTGCCAAACTTGCGGTTCCGGGTGAGCCATCCCTCCAGTCCAGTCCCCGTTTTGTTAAAAAATCTCTTGCGTCTTGATGGCCTAATCTGGCGGCTGTTTTAATGTCCTCGTCCGCCCGTGTCGTGTTGCCCATCGTACCGTCAATCACACCCCTTAAAAAATAGGAAGTTGCTAATTGCGGGTTTAGTTCAATGGCCTTGTTGAAATCCTTCATGGCCTGGTCGAAGTTCTTCAGTTTACCATAGGTTGTTCCCCGGTTATTATAGGCCCCTGCGTATTGAGGATTAATTTCAATGGCTTT
>CAZBGE010000119.1:0-8463 GCA_964491435.1 uncultured Smithella sp. | reverse complement strand
GTGCCGGAAGGAACCACCGTGGCGCCCACCTTGCGCAGTCCGTTGTGAAAGGTCAGACCCGCCGCCACCAGATGATAGGAAAAGGCATTGAGCGCAATGTCTTTGTGGCCGATGCCCGCCGCGCAAAACGCCCGCGCCCAAAGAAAATCCGTTTCGGAAAGGTGCGGCTCATAAACCGGCCCCGGCGAGGTGAAAATCCGGTCAACGGCCATGGAGGGATTGGCCAGCCCCGCGTAGGGTGGCTTTTGCATTTCCATTTCCACCAGCTTTTCCCGCGAAGTGACGGGCAGCGCTTCGAGATCTTCGCGCTTTTTAATTTTTGCGGGATTGATCTTGTGGCTGTCGAGAATTTTTTTCAGACGGGGCGACTGCTGATAGCCCAGCCGCACCATCCGCGTCAGGCTCTTATCCTGTTTCGCTTTTCGCTCGTCGGAACTCCATGACTCTTTTTCATCAAATAAGGGTTTCATACTCGATCTCCTGTTCTCAATGCTCTGTCCAATTTGCCCGACGCCAAGCTCAATAGACGGAAAGCCCACGGGTTACAGCCAGCGTTTGCGGCGGCGGTAGGATTTGACGTCTTTGTAGGATTTGGCGATGCCGGAAGCGGCCATGCCCAAATAAAACTCTTTAACATCCGGATTGTCGGATAATTCTTTGGAGGTGCCTTCCATGACGATTTTGCCGTTTTCCATGACATAGCCGTAATGCGCGACCTGCAGCGCCATGTTGGCATTTTGCTCAACCAGCACGATCGTGGTGGCGTGTTCTTCGTTGATTTTTTTGATGATTCTGAATATTTCCTGCACAACCAGCGGCGCCAGCCCCAGTGAAGGCTCATCCAGCATCAAAAGCTGCGGATGAGCCATCAGCGCCCGGCCGATAACCAGCATCTGCAGCTCTCCGCCGCTGCAGTAGCCGGCCAGCGCCTTCTTCCTTTTCACCAGTGCGGGAAAATAGTGATAGACCATTTCCAGGTCTTCTTTGTAAGGCTTGCCCGGCCTGGTCGCCGTGCCGACGCGCAGGTTTTCCTCGATGGTCAGATACTTGAAGGGCTGGCGGCCTTCCAGCACCTGAATGACTCCCTGACGGGTGATAAATTCAGGCGCCTGGTTTTGAATATTCACGCCGTTAAAAATTATGTCGCCGTCCGTGACTTCGCCGTTTTCCGGTTTCAAAAGACCAGAAATCGCCTTCAGCGTGCTGGTTTTCCCCGCGCCGTTACTTCCCAGCAGCGACACGATATGGCCGCGCTCCACGGAAAGCGATACGCCCTTGAGCACCTGAATGACGTCGGAATAAACGACGGAAATATTGTTGAGCTGTAAAAGAGTTTCTCCCATAATTCATCCTAATAGGAAAACGGCCAGAGACGGAAATTGGAGCGCAGAATCCGCCACAATTCCGCGAGCCCCTTCGGCTCCAGCAGAATAAACAACACGATCGCCAGACCGAAAACAAATTCGCGCAGCGGCGCCATATTCAGTCCCATTCCGGCAATCCATCCGACATTCATTAAAGCGCCCGTTGTAAATCGCAGGAGTTCATTAAGCATGGTGATAAAAGTTGCGCCGAAAATCGCGCCGGGAATGTTGCCCATGCCCCCGATGATCACCATGGCGATGAATTCCACGGAAAGCCCCAGATTGAAAGGCTCCGTCGTGATGCTGACCATGTAGTAAGCCCACAGCGCGCCCGCGAAACCAGCGTAAAAAGAGCTGATGGCAAACGACAGCAGCTTGTACTTGAAAATGGGAATGCCCATGCCCTCCGCCGCCCGGTCGTTGTCCCGGATGGCGATAAACGCCCGGCCATATTTGCTGCGCATGATATTGACGGCAAACCAGGTCATGCAGACCAGACAAATGAAGATGACAAAGAAAAAAGATTTATCTCCGGCGACATTGAAACCCAGCAGACGCGGTTCCGGCAGGGTGATGCCCATGGTCCCTTTGGTGAGGCTTTCCCACTGGATCAGGACGTATTCGATGATAAACTGGCCGGCCAGCGTGGCAATGGTCAGGTAAAGCCCCTTGAGGCGTCCGGAGGGAATACCGAAAATCATCCCGATGATGGCGGTGATGAAGCCGGCGGCCGGAATACAGACATAAAACGGCAGTCCCAGCCGGGTGGCCAGAATCGCCCCCGCGTACGCGCCCACGCCGAAAAAAGCGCCATGTCCAAGTGATATCTGTCCTGTATACCCGACAAGGATATTGAGGCCGATGGCGGCAATCGCCATAATGCCGATATTGTTCAAAATATAAAGCAGGTAGCGATCCAGAACAAAAGGCGCCACACCGAAAAGCAGAATCAGAAAGACCAGCAGGCTGAACCGGCCGTACCAGGTCTCAAAAATGGTTAATTCCTGCGCGTAATCTTCATGATAGTTACCGCAGGGATGAAAAGATAGTTTTTTCAAAAGAATATACCCTCAAAACTTATTGTTACCTGTGAAATGTAGTTCGGGTCTTTAGACCCGTACTCGCACCTGATAACCTAAAGGTCACACAAGGTTCGCGCACCTGAAGGTACGCAATACAATCTTTACACTCTTTCAATCTCCACCAGGCCGAACAGCCCGTAAGGTTTCACCATCAGGATGAACACCAGAACGATATAGGGAACCACATCCCGCAGGGAAGGCGACAAATAGCCGCCGGTAAAGGTTTCCAGCAAGCCGATGATGATGCCGCCGATGATGGCGCCGCCGATGCTGTCCAGTCCGCCCAGAATGACCACGGGAAAGACCTTCAGGCCGATGGCGCTCAAATCGTGCACGTTCACGCCATTGATGATGCCCAGCACAATGCCGCTCATGCAGGCCACCATGGCGGCAATGGCCCAGGACAGGGCGAAGACGCGCCGGACATGAACGCCCAGCGACAGGGCGGCCTTCTGATTGTCGGCCACGGAGCGCATGAAAATGCCCTGCGATGATTTTTTAAAAAACAGGCCGAAGAGAACCAGAAAAATCACGCTGATCACCAGCGTGGCCGAATAAACCGGCGCGATGTAAATTGTTCCCAGCTGCAGCTCCAGCGCGGAGGGCAGAAAATCAGGATACGTGCGCAGGTTGCCCCCCCAGACCAGGAGAATAAAACCCTTGAACATAGCGGCCAGCCCTACGGTCAGCATAATGACAAAAATGAGCTTTTCGCCGATCAGCGGCCTCAGGAAAAATCTTTCAATCAGGAATCCCAAAAGAAAACAGCCGGCCAGCGTCAGGAGAAACGCCGCCGCCACGGGAATTTTTCCCCAGGTGACCAGCGACAGAAAAAAGAAAGCGCCCAGCGCCAATAGTTCGCCATGCGCAAAATTCAAAACACTCGACGCCTTGAAAATCATGACAAAACCCATGGCGGAAATGCCGTAAAGCAATCCGATGCAAACGCCATTGACCAGTAATTGCAGAAAAAACTCCATTGCCCGATTCCTCAATCCACGCTGATAATATTGATAGTGGTTTCGATTTCACCCAGCCGTCCGTCCCGGTAGCGGATTTTTCCCGTCACCGGAACATTTTTCAGTCCGCCATACATGGCTTCAATAATTTTGAGATACAGACCGTAAACAAAACGCCTGCGCACTTTGCCCGTGCGGGTCAGTTCATCATCGTCCGCGTCCAGCAGTTTATACAGCAGAACAAATTTCCTGATCTTCATCACATCGGGAAGCTGCTGATTGACTTCACGAACTTCCGCCAGAATCAGATCTTCCACGGCCTTTTGCTGCGAAAGATCCATATATGTGGTATAGGGGATCATTCGCTCTTCCGCCCAGTTGCCGACGTTGCCCAGATCGATGTTGATCATGGCGGTGATATAAGGCCGCGCCTCCCCGAAGGTAACCGCTTCCTTGATGTAAGGACTGAATTTTAATCTTGTTTCTATAAAATCTGGAGAAAAAGCATCTCCGCTTTTATTGCGGATGATATCTTCCTTGCGGCCGATAATCAACAGATGGCCGTCTTCATCAATGTAACCCGCATCGCCGGTTTTCAGCCAGCCGCTTTCAAACGCCGCCTCCGTGGATTGATAGTCATTATAGTAACCAGAAAAATTCGCGTCGGATTTGACCAGTACTTCCTGATCATCGGCCAATTTCACTTCGGTCAGCGGCAGCGGCTTGCCCACGGTTTCCAGCTTGACTTCGTCGTCCGGCTGAATCTGGAAAATGCCGCATGATTCCGTCAGTCCGTAGCACTGCTTCAAATTCAATCCGATTGCCCGGAAAAACCCAATCACATCGGGGCTGATTGGATGTCCGCCGGTAAACGCGCTGTGAAAATGAGAACAGCCCAAGCGGTCCAGCAAGGGATGGTAAACGGCCAGTTTTAAACAGCGGTAGAGAAGCTTTGTCGTCCAGGAAATGCTCTCTTTATGTAATTTCTTCTCCACAACCTGCCGGCCGACTCTCTCTCCCAGATAAAACAGCTTCTTTTTGATCCAGCTCGCGTCGGATATTTTCACACGGATCCGCGAGGCCATATCCTCCCAGAAGCGGGACGAGGTAATGATCATGGAGGGGCCGATGTCCCGGAAATCCTCCAGCACCGTTTCCGGCGTTTCCGGAAAGTTCATCGTCATCGCACTGCCGAGGGCCACTCCCATGCCCCACATCTGGTCAACAATCCAGGCAGGCGGCGACATGGAAAGCCAGTTTCCTTCCGGTTCAATATGCGTGGCTTCCACCCACTGGGCCGCCATGGTTGCCAGATTGCGGTGCGACAGCATGGCAATTTTCGGCACGCCGGTGGTGCCGGAGGTCTGAATCATCACGGCAATGTCCCCCGGTCGTCCTTTGCCGATCTCTTCCTCGACATATCCCGGATGATCGCCGATGAATTTCCCGCCAGCCTCCAAAAGGCCAGCGTAGCTGGTGAGCCAGGGATCTTCTTCGTAGGAGGTCATGCCGGTCGGATCGATATAAACAACTTTCCGGACCTGCGTAAGCTTGTCTTTGACCTCCAGCAGTTTATCCACCTGTTCCTGATCCTGCGCCACGACAACCGGAGAATGGATGCGGTTGATGGAAAAAGCCAGCTCGTCGGCAATGGAAGAGGTAAATAAATTAAGCGATGTCGCTCCCAGAACGTGCGTGGCCAGTTCGGAAAAAAGCCATTCCGGAGAATTATTGACAATCAGACAGAGATTATCTCCCCGTTTTATATCCAGAGCGGCAAAACCCGCCGCCGTTTTCCGCACATAATTGAAATAATCGTTCCAGGTATATTTCTGCCAGATGCCGTAGGCTTTTTCACGGATCGCCGTCTTTGTGTCGCCGTAATGCGCCGCGTTTTTCGCCAGCAGTTGCGGCAGTGTGACCTGGATTTGGTTTTTTTGTGCGCTTGTCTTCTCCAAAACGCCCTCTTTATTCCAATGACTGCGTGTCGCCAAGATATGCCTTGATGACTTCGGGATGGGCGCTGACTGATTCCGGATCGCCCTCGCACAGCTTTTCACCGAAATTCAACACCATAATGCGCTGGGAAATGCTCATGACAATGGACATGTCATGCTCCACCAGAATCATGGTCAACCCCCAGCGGTTGTTCAATTCCAGTAAAAAACGCACCATATCTTCTTTTTCTTCCAGGTTCATCCCCGCAAACGGTTCATCCAGAATCAGCAGGCGTGGCTCCAGCGCCAGCGCCCGGCCCAGTTCCACGCGTTTCATCATGCCGTAAGGCAGAGAGCCGACGGTCTGCTTGCGGATAGACTGCATTTCCAGAAAGTCGATAATTTCTTCGAGAATCCGGCGGTGCCGGATTTCTTCTGCGCGGACGGACGGTGAAAAAAGGCACGACTTCCAGAAGCTGTACCGGCAATGGATGTGGCGCGCCAGCGTCATGTTGGCCAGAACGGTCATGCCCGGAAAAAGCTCGATATTCTGGAAAGTCCGGCCGATGCCGACTCCGACCAGCTGATGTGTATGCAGATTGGTAATATCCTGGCCGTTGAAGATAATTTGCCCCTGCTGGGGATGATAAAAACCAGTGATACAGTTGAGCAGACTGGTTTTTCCCGCGCCATTGGGCCCGATGACCGCCATCAGCTCGCCGCTGTGAACAGTCAGGTCAACATCCTTGACCGCCACCACGCCGCCGAAACTCAGACGCAGGTTGCGAATGTCCAGTTCGGCTTTTTTATCTTCTTCGGGCCGGTTGATCACAATTGACGGCCGGCTGCGGAATGCTTTCATGAAACCCTCTGGTTACGCCTTGAAGCTGCTTTATCCGGCGGGCGCCGGAAGAACATCCGGCGCCCGCCGTGTAACATATTACTTAATCAATTTAATCTTATCTTTTCCGGGAATGTAGAAATTAGTCAAGGGAAGATATGTCCCGTCTTCTTTCACTTTGACCATGCGCGCTGTGAAGGACGCTTCATGATTTTCCGCGGTAAAGGATACGGCCGGCACGAGACCGCCAAAGTCTTCGTTGTTCATGGATTCCATCGCGGCGTTAATTGTTTCCGGATTAATCACTTGATACTTTTCCCAGGCGCGGGTGAAGGCCCGCTCCATAATCATGCCTACCACGACGCCTTCCCAGTATGAAGCATCAAAACTGCTCACGGTTTTATAACGCATCCACAATTCTTTCATGATTTCCATACCCTTTGAATTATCCGAAGGCAGACCGCCCGGAAACTGCATGACCAGACGATCACGGATCAGGCCCTTGCCCATTTTGAAAAAATCAGGATCGGTGGATGTCCATGTCCCCAGAAAAGCCGGATTGTACTGGATACGGTCGGCGCTTTTTAAAGCCGTGATAATAGCGGAAGGCAGCATCTGGATGAAAATATATTCCGCCCCCTTGCCGCGCAAACGAAGCAGTTCTGTATTGAGATCAACCGTCTTGGGCGGAAATTCTTCGATGGCCACCAGATCGATGCCCAGTTTTGCCGCGTATTCCTTGCTCGGCGCATGAATCGAACGTCCATAGGCGTTATTGTAAGTCAGCAGACCCACCTTCGGCGCCGCTTTGCCCTTATGAATCACTTTAATGTATTCGAGAACGGCCTGGCAGTCCATTTTATAGCTGCCGAAAGGCAGATACATGTAATCAATTGGTTTTTCGAGAAGCTCCCAACTGGTGGAATAGTTGACGGTCGGCACTTTGTATTTCTGCACGATGGGTTTCGCGGCCAGACCTTCGCCTGCGCCCCAAGTGGCAATCATGTCCACCTTGTCCTGCAAAACAAACTTCTGAACGGCCGCCTGCGCTTCCGGAACCTTATAAGCCGTATCCACCGTGATCATGTCGATTTTATGACCAGCGACGCCGCCTTTGACTTCATTGACATAGCGGAAGTAGTCCCGCTGGCCTTTCTCATGAAACTGCCCCCAGGTTGACGCCGGTCCCGTCAGATTGATCGCCGCGCCGACTTTGATGGCCTTTTTCCCGGCGCTTTCCGCCTCAACCGCCGGCGCCTTGCCTTTGTCGTTCTCCTTAGGCGCTTCCTTACCGCAGCCGGCAACCGCGATAATAAGAAATGCCAAAGCTGATACCGCGATTAAAATACTGCTCCATCTCTTCATTTTTTCATCCCCCTCTTTTATGTTGTTTAAAAACACCCGCCATCCGCCAAAAAAAAACCGTGGGCGAATTTTAATCTGCCCACGGTTCATGTCCCTTTTGATCCGGTCATGATACTTTCAGGCAGACCTTAAAGCCGCTAAAGCTAAAAAAGTAAAAGTTAACTGCCTGCGTAAATGAATATTGTCTGAACATCTCGATCATTTCCTCAATTGCGGCGTCTATAGGCAAATAGCGGATGAAAGTCAAGAAAAAATTTTTTACGGGCGTTCTTCCACTGGAATGTAATGCCGCAAATTACTGCCCGTGTAAATCTGTCTGGGCCGCCCGATTTTCAGAGGCACGGAATCATGCATTTCTTTCCACTGGGCGATCATGCCCGGCAATCTGCCGATGGCGAACATCACCGTAAACATATCGGTCGGAATGCCAATCATCCGGTACAGAATGCCGCTGTAAAAATCAACGTTGGGATACAGTTTCCGTTCAATGAAAAAATCATCCTTCAGCGCAGCCTCTTCCAGTTCCATGGCGATATGAATCAGGTCGTCATCATAATTATGTTTTTTGAAGATACTGGCGCAATATTCCTTCAAAATACGGGCGCGCGGATCATAATTCTTGTAAACCCGATGCCCGAAACCGAACAGGCGGACCCGGCTGTTTTTATCTTTCGCCGAATCAATACATTGCCTGATGGTGAGGTTGTCTTTTTTGATATTTTCCAGCATTTCAATGACTTTCTGATTCGCGCCGCCGTGCAGCGGTCCCCAGAGGGCGCAAATGCCCGCGCAGATCGAGGCGTAAAGGTTGACCATGCTGCTGCCGACCAGGCGGACAGTGGAGGTGCTGCAATTCTGTTCATGATCGGCGTGCAGGATCAGCAACGTGGAAAGCGCCTTTTCAATATCCGGATC
>CAZBGE010000118.1:0-8639 GCA_964491435.1 uncultured Smithella sp. | reverse complement strand
TTGTACAGTATTCAATGGGAGACGCCCGCCCGATCAGATGATAAACAACGCGAGTCAGGTTCATGATCAGATCGGCCAAAGCCCAAACTATGACCAGACAAGCAAAAACACAAAAGAGCATGAAGTTTGCGCCCGCGCGCAAAGCAAGCAAGCCGAAAAGCAGTTTGAAAACACAGAAGGGAATGCCTATGGTCAGTGCCTGAAAAACAGGCGTAAAAAAGAAACCGTCATCAATTTTTTCATCGCTTTGCCGGAATTGTTCTTTCATGAAAGGATATTCCATTCATCCGCCGGCGCACTTGAACAACGTAGCGCTGGTTTTTAAACCAGATTCACCCAGCATCCCTGATAATCTGAAGGTTACGCCATAAAGAGCGACAATGTTTGGCTTTTTTGTAACGTAAACCGTTTTGTGTATTTCATCCAACTTGCCTGCGTTGCATCACTTACCTGTGATACGACCGCTCGACGCTAGCCCATCCATCCTTCATCAGCAAAACTGAAATGGCTACCGTCCCCGATGATGATATGGTCCAGAACCTTGATCCCCATGAGTTTTCCCGCCGCAGACAGTTCCTGAGTAAATTTCCTGTCTTCCGGACTGGGCGTTATATTGGCGCTGGGGTGGTTGTGAGCACAGATAATCGCCGCCGAAAATTTTTGCAGGGCCGCATGGATGATTTCCCGCACGATCGGCATGGTCTGATTGACCGTACCAGTGGCGGCATTGCTGATTTCAATGACGCGATTACTGCTGTTGAGATAGACCACTTTGAAAACTTCGGTTTTGAGATCGCGCATTTGCGGCATAAGCATCTCGGCCACTTCTTTGGCAGAGGCAACCTTATGCTGCGCGGGCCTGACTTCATTTTCTCGGAAACGCCGCCCGATTTCCAGGGCAGCTTGAATTTGCGCGATTTTGGCTGGCCCTATGCCCTTAAATTCATTCCACTCGCGCATATCCATATGGCTCATATTACGAAAAGTTCCAAACTTATTCATAATCTGGCGCGCCAGGTCGATGGCGCTGTTGCCCTCCACCCCCGTGCGCAAAAGGATGGCCAGCAGCTCCGAATTGCTCAATGCGCCGGCGCCCTTTTGCAGCAGCTTCTCCCGGGGACGGTCATCGGACGGCCAGCCGCCAATTCCGGATGCTTTCCTCTTGTCAGTCATGCATTCTTCCCCTTTCCTGCGGAGTTAAAGCAGATGGCGCGCTTATCCGTAAAAACAGCATTGACGAACTTTAAAGCAAACAGGCGTTAAAAAGTGAAAAGAACAAAGCCCTGCGTATTCCTGTCCTTAAGAGACGAAATAAACTCTTTCTTGTCGATATATCCGTCCCTGTTTTTATCCATGGTTGAAAATCTGCTCCGGACCGCCTTCTCATATTCTTCTTTGAAAATGACGCCGTCTTTGTTCGTGTCGGCGGCCTTGAGTAACTTATCCCGCTGACCTTTATCCAGACTCTGAAGCTCATCCGGTTTAAGGGCGCCGTCATGATTCTTATCAAGACGTTCAAAGATTTCGGAAGCTTGGTCCACATACTCCTGTTCGCTGATGCGGCCGTCTTTGTTCTTATCCGCTTTTGTAAAAACTTCACCAGCGGCAAGAGCCAGAGGAGCGAAAAAAAACATCAGCAAAACAACGGCAAGTACTTTCTTCATCATTACATCCTCCCGGCTAGAAATCTCTGGGCAGCTCGTCCAGTTCGGCCAGTGAAAAAACCGGGCCGTCCGAGCAGACATATTTATAACCCACATTGCAGCGCCCGCATTTGCCAATGCCGCACTTCATGCGCATTTCGAGCGACGTCAGGATGTTCTCCTTGTAGAAACCCAACTCAAAAAAAACCGGCAGGGTAAACTTGATCATAACGGGCGGGCCGCAGATGACGGCAACGGTATTATAAGGCGACGGCGCAACCTCTTTACAAACAGCGGGTACAAAACCCTGACGTCCCTTCCAAGTCTCATCGCCTTTATCCACGGTAATGACTGTCTTGATGTCATCTCTTTTCTCCCATTGGGCAAGTTCATCTTTATACAAAAGCAACCCGGGGGTTCTTGCGCCATAGATAACAGTAATCTCTTCAAAGCGCTTACGGTTATTCTTATGCAGCATATAGTTGAGCAGCGATCTTAACGTGGTAAAAGCAAAGCCGCCGCCGACCACCACGATATTTTTTTTCTCCAGAAATTCAATCGGCCAGGGATGGCCCAGCGGGCCGCGCAAACCGATTTTGCCGCCTTTCTGCATGTCATGCAGCGCGGCGGTGACCAGCCCCGGCACAATGGTCCCGGCTCTCTGAACCGTAAACTCTACATAGCCCGGCTCGGTCGGCGACGACGCAATTCCGATGGGGGACTCCCCTTTGCCATAAATGGACAGTTCGGCAAATTGTCCGGGCAGATATTTAAAACTGGCCTCGTCTTCCCTGTTCAGGAAAGTGAAACGGAATGTCTTAATATCATGCGTATCCACTTCATCAATGACCTTGGATATCTCAACCGGCATGGGAATATACGGATTAATGGCTGACATCTTTTTCCCTCAAAATTGTATTTTCAAGATACGCCGCTCATACTTTGAGCGCGGCTTCCACGATTGAATATATATCAATGTTGACCGGACAATGGCAAGTGCAGCGTCCACAGCCCACACAGGAGATCACGCCATATTTTCTCACGTGATAGGAATATTTGTGATTCACCTTCTGACGCAGCCTCTGGAAAACCTGCGTTCTGGGATTGTGGCCGCTTGCTTCCAAGGTGAAGTCGGTAAACATGCAGGCGTCCCAGACGCGGCGGCGGGTTCCCCGGCCAAACAGCGTTTCATCGCAAATGTCAAAACAGTAACAGTTGGGACACACAAAGGTGCACGCTCCGCAGCTCAGACAGGCGCTGGAAACCTTCGTCCAGAAATCGCTGTTGTGAAAAATATCTTCCAACTTTTTGGCAATCGTCTTGTCATCAACACAGGTAAAACGGGTTTTGAAATCACGCCCCCGGATGATGTAATCCTCAAAGTATTTTTCTTCATCCGCCGGCGTCTCCGCCAGCAATGACATTCCGGCAAGCAGTTTTTCTCCTTTGGGCGTAATGCCTTTCAGCAGCAGATCCGATCCTTTTTTGATCATGAAAATATCGCTGCCTTCGGGATCGGCTGCGCCGATTCCCAGCGTCCGGTAGAATTCTTCCGCCTGGGCCGGCTCGTCCAGATCAAACGCATAGCCGAAGATGACGGCTGCTTCTCTTCGCTTCCGCCAGTAGGGATCGACCTCTCCGGTACCGGAAAAATGAATATCCATAATCTGGAAACTTTTCGCATCGCACGGACGGACGCCGAAAAGAAAAACCGGCTTTAAATCAAGCTCAACAGGCGAAGCTTCCAGAACGGATTTTTCCGCCTGATACCGGACAAAGTCTTCCATCTGCGGGAAGAAAGCCGACTTCGGACTGAGCACCGTATTATGAAAGCTCAAATCCACCATCCGGGCATCGGTAATCACACAAAAATTAAAACCCGCATCTTCCCTGACCGGCGCAATCAGCGTACCCCTCTCCATCAGATGAGCCGCCAATTCGGGTAATTTATTGATTGCTGTTTTTTTCAACACAAAAAAACTCCTTATTCCAGAATTTTGTCGGAATCGTCCACCCGGAAATTCACCAGCACAGGCTTATCCTGGATGCTCATCCCCGCAGATTGGCCAAACATTTCCTTGCATTCTTTGGCCACTTTCTTGTGGAACAGATACAGGGGAATATTCACGGGACAGGCGCGCGAACATTCACCGCAATCAACGCACCTGCCGGCCAGATGATGAAACCGGGTCAGGTGGTACATCAGGTTGCCGTGGGACTGCGGCGATTTGTCGCCCCACCTGGGCTTGTTCTGGTCAATGAAGCATGGATCGCAGTAACACATCGGACAGGCTTTGCGGCAGGCATAACAACGAATGCATTTATCAAATTCCTTTTTCCAAAAAGCGAAACGCTCATTCTGAGCCATCGCTTCATATTCGGCAAGCACATCAAAGGGAGACGGCGCCGCTTGTCCGTGCACTTCTTCCCCTAGCAGGACATCATACAGGACCGGATTGTAAAGATCGCAGGTGGTTTTACTATCAATAACTTCACCTGTCTTGGGGTTTTTCATGCCGTAAACGGGAATGCCCAGCACAATCAAATCTTCTCTTTTAACCTTTTCTTCCTGAACCAGTTGCATAACCGCGCGGCTGTCCGCCGGTTTGACGGCGATGGCGACTCTGGTTCCCCGCGGATACCGGACCAGATACCTGGCTATGTTAAACGTGCAGAATTCGTTAAAAACGACATTTTCCACGTCGGACAGAGACTTGGCAACAAAGGGCATGGGATGATTTTCGTCATAGCCTTTGCCATAGGCCAAAACGATGCTCACCTGACCTTCCGCCAGAAGCCTTCCGGCTTCGGTCTTTAATTTATCTTCAATTTGTTTAAAGTTGATGGCCATATCCTCTCCCAAATCTATTGTGAAATCCTGAACTTGTTCTGGGGGCCCAGCTGCCTGATCTGTTCCGTAAATTCGGTGACAACTTCGGCAAACCGGTTGCCTTCGGAGGCGGAAATCCATTCCACACGAAACCTTCCCGGTTCCATTCCGGAAAACTCCAAAATTTTTTTAGTCACGGCCAGCCGCCTGCGGGCATAGAGATTGCCGGTATTGTAATGGCAGTCGCCCGGATGGCAGCCGCCGACCAGTACTCCATCCGCTCCCAACTGAAAGGCCCGGAAGATAAAGGAAGGATTGATCCGGCTGGAACACATCACCCGTACAACTCTCAGGTTCTGCGGATACTGTAATCTCGTGGTTCCGGCCAGATCCGCGCCGGTATAGGTGCACCAGTTGCAGGCGATACCCAGTATTTTCGGTTCAAATGACATGAAAAATTCCTTTCTAAAACAAACCTTATACCATTTAATTCAGGTCGTTCAAAAATGTCCCAGATGCGCGGCGCGCAAGGCCTTCGGAGTGAGGCGTATAGTTTCATACGCCGCAGCGACGAAAGGCCGAAGCGCAACAAAGCAGATGGGCGTTTTTCAACGACCTATCAAAATTCCATTAAGCCTTCCATCTCCGCCAATATCTGATCATTCGTAAAATGCCGGGCGATAATCGCCGAAGACGGGCAGACAGACGCGCAAAGACCACAGCCCTTACATAACGCCTCATTGATTTCGGAAACCTTTTTCTCGGCGTTAAAGGAAGGAGCGCCGTAAGGACAGACGCGCACGCAATTCTGACAGCCGCAGCAGGAAGCGGGATTCACCATGGCGGTGGTCGCTTCCAGTTCCATTTTGTCTTTCTCGACAATCGTCAGGGCTTCCGCCGCCGCACCGTTGGCCTGCGCCACGGTATCGGGAATATCCTTCGGACTCTGACAAACACCGGCAATGAAGACGCCTTCGGACATGGTGGACAGAGGCGCCAGTTTCGGATGCCGCTCCATGAAGAAGCCCTGCTTGTCGGTGCTCAGATTGAAGAGCCGTGCGACATCTTTGGCATCCGCCCGCGGGATCATGGCCGGAGACAGAACCACCATATCCACCGGCAGACGGATGAATTTTCCGGTAATCGTGTCTTCCGCTTCCACGATCAGGCGCTCCGGTTCATCGGCGCTTTTCGCCACGCGCGCGCCCTTGCCGCGGATGAACTTAACGTCCTCTCCGATGATCCGGTTGTAGAATTCCTCGTAGCCTTTGCCGGCGGCCCGCATGTCAATATAAAACTGGTAAACATCGGCGGATGTTTTTTCCTTGAACAGGTGCGCGAATTTGAGCGAATACATGCAGCACACGCGGCTGCAATGCTCATAGTGGTTTTTATCACGGCTGCCGATGCAGTGGAAAATGGCTATGGCGTGCGGCTCTTTGCCGTCACGGAGCGTCACCTTGCCACTGGTGGGACCGGCGGAGTTAAAGAGCCGTTCCACTTCGAGCGCGTTATATACGCCGGGATATTTTCCGTAGCCATACTGAATCAGCTCGCTGGTATCCATGAGATCGTAACCGGTGGCCAGAATGACTGCGCCAACCTTGACCGTCGTGAAGGAATCCTGATCATCGAATTTAATGGCCTTATGTTCGCAGGTCTTCTCGCACAGGCGGCATTTTCCCTTTTTAAAGAAGGTGCAGGATTCCCTGTCGATGACCGGTTTTTGCGGCACGGCCTGCGGGAAGGGAATGTAAATGGCCTTGCGTTTCACCAGGCCTTCATCCCATTCCGAGACGCCTTTGCCGGGGCATTTTTCCGTACAGGCCAGGCAGGCGTTGCACTTGTCGTGGTCCACGTAACGCGCCTTCTGCCTTACGGTAATATCGAAATTGCCGACAAATCCCTTAACCTCGCTGACCTCGCAGGAGGTCATGAGAGTGATATTCTTGTGCTGCAAAACCGCGTCCATCTTGGGCGTCAGAATACAGGCGGAGCAGTCCAGCGTGGGAAAGGTCTTGTCAAACTGCGCCATATGGCCGCCGATGGTTGAATTCTTTTCGACCAGATAAACTTTCTTGCCCGTGTTGGCCAGCTCCAGCGCCGCCTGAATGCCGGCGATGCCGCCTCCAACCACCATGACATCCGGGCTGACGTCGATCACGCGCGACGTGAGCGGCGCCAGAAGCCGTGCGCGACGGACCGCGCCGTTGAGGAGCGCCTTGGCTTTGGCCGTGCCTTCTTCGACATCATGCGTCACCCAGGAAACCTGCTCGCGGATATTGACGATCGTCAGCAGGTATTGATTCAGGCCGGCTGCAACCAGCACCTTGCGGAAGGTCTTTTCGTGCATCAAAGGTGAGCAGGCCGTGACGATGACGCGATCCAGTTTATGCTCCCGGATGTCGTTGGCGATCATTTCCTGGCCGGGCGTGGAACACATGAACTTGTAATCTTTGGCGACAACCACATCCGGCAGGGTGGACGCAAACTCGGCCAGTTCGCTGACGCGTACCGTCTTGGCAATATTCAAACCGCAGTGGCAAACAAAAACACCAATTCTGCTCATAAAATCTCCCTATACTGTCATAACGGCGAAGGCCGTTATGACAGTAATTATTTTTAAAAAAGTGCGGATTTTCAGACCAGCTGATCCGGCGCACCTAAAGGTACGCGTTACATTTTCATCCTCCCCGGCACTTGAAACCATTTACATCTGGCAGGTAAAATTAATATCGGCCGCGCCGCCCGCCATTAGCTCATCCATATTAACATCCAGACTCTCCAGGAAAAGTTCCGTCACATCCTTGACCTGGATTTGCTCATCAACGTTCAGCGTCCGGATGCTGTCTTCAAACATGGTAATACAATACGGGCAGGCCGTCGCCAGAATGGACGCTCCCGTCGCCAGCGCCTCTTCAATTCTCAGGTCGCTTAAGCGTTCGCCTTTCAGCTTTTCCATCCACAACCCGCCGCCGCCGCCGCCGCAGCACATGCTTTCTTCATTGTTATGTTCCATCTCGACAAAATCAAGCCCCGGTATGGATTTGAGCACATCGCGCGGAGCATCGAAAACCTTGCTGTGCCGGCCAAGATAACAGGGATCATGATACGTCACTTTCAGGCCGCCGAAATCCTTTTTGGGAACCAGCTTCCTTTCCTGAATCCACCTAGCCATCAGCTCGGTTAAATGCACGACTTCAAAGTTTTCGCCGTAATCGTTGTTAAACGAAGCCAGGCAATGAGGCGACACGGTGACGATTTTGGAAACTCCCTGTGATTTAAAACATTCAAGGTTCTTACTTTTAAGTCTTTCAAAAAGCTCCAGATCACCGACCTTTTTCAAGCTCTCGCCGCAACAGTTGACTTCCGCCGATGGCATCCCCCAGCCAACACCTGATAAATTCAACACTTCCGCCGACGCCTTTGCCAGACGCGTGTTGCGCGGATCGTAGCAGACCGTGCAACAAGTCCAGAACAGATATTCCTGATCCGGCGTGTAAAGAGGATATTTCTCCCTGGCCCATTCGTTTCTTTTGGACGGATCGCCCGACCAGGGGTTTCCGCGCGCCGCAAGAGAACCGACAAAGGCGCGCAAACTCTGTGGCAGCATTCCTCCGCCGCTATAAACATTGCGGATGGCCGTCACGATTTCGATGAGCTCCACGCCGCGGGGACATCGCTCCACGCAAAACCGGCAGGTGGAGCAGCCCCACATGAACTCTTCGATGCCATCCAAGCCCAGCTGGCCGTACCGCACGAGTTTCCGGATATTAAAATGGGTAATCGGCGTCCAGGGACAGGTGCCCGCACAGGTGCCGCACTGGTAACATTTCTTCAGCGCCTCACCGCCTGCCTCCATAATCGCCTGTGACATCTCCAAAAATGGTGTAACTGCCTGTGACATTCAATATCTCCCGTCATGAATAATTGTTCTCTGACATTGCGCTTTTGCTAACATAAATAAAACCAAACAGCAAATTTATCTTTGGTAAAATGATTTCAGGAACACTCTTCATAATTCAAAAAAAAAGGGAACCCAAAGGCTCCCTTTATAAATCTCATTTTGAAGAGTTGGGTCTTTTTAATATTCCGGCGTGAGCTTGTCCAACTCCGCCAGGGAAAAGACCGGGCCGTCCTTGCAGACATACTTGCTGCCGACGTTG
>CAZBGE010000117.1:6566-8641 GCA_964491435.1 uncultured Smithella sp. | reverse complement strand
GCGTAAAAAATATATAGTATCTTTAGAACAAGTTTCAATTTAATGTCCATAATATGCCAAAAATAATATATGCTTAAAGAAGCATATGTCTTTTATGTCCATTCGTCAAGTAATTTTTTCATTGACATATATGCCGTAAAAAACATAAGCTATTAAAAGCATATTTCGGCGGCATAGGGAAAACCTATGCCGCAGTATCCTTTTTATACATTATTCCAGGAGGTTTGCATGAGTTGCGATGAAACAAGAGATGTTGTCGGTATTTCTCCCGTTGATGCTGAATCAAACGGCATTCAGGATGGAGAAATGATTTTGTTGATCTCACGATCAGGGGAAGTCGTCGTTCAAGCTTGCATAAGTGAACAGGTTCCACGTGGACAGCTCTGGATGGAGGAATTTCCCTTTGCAAAAGAGGAAAGGTCCGCCGGGAATAGTACGGAGTGCCCTGCAGCGGAACATAAAAGCTGCGCTATCCGGATTGAAAAGCTCCATAAAGATCCAAAGCATTCATTCTTTTATCAAGGAGACGGCCGGTTACATTGAATGTAAACGGAAAAAATATGATCATCATTTATCTCCGTTGTGATAATTTGAACTGTAATCACTAATTTTATTTATTTAACAATTATGCTATTTGAATTTGAAAAGGGCGTTTCAGATAATGGCGTCCGTTTTCAATTCCCGGTTGCTAGCCCGCAACGAATTCATTCAATGTTTGCCGTGTGAGATGACGCCAGGGAAAGTGAAGACGCAAATCCGGATATTTTGAGAACAAAGATTGACCATGAAGGATGATTCTCAGGAAATTGATGAAGGCGCCGGTTATCTAGGCTTCCGGCAGGCCTTCGGTGTCATTGAAAAAAATGTCCGGCCGGTGGGAGAAGAAACACTTTTCCTTGATCGGTGCGCAGGCCGGATTGTCGCCGCCAGCCTGGTGGCAAAAGTCAGTTATCCTTCCGTTGATGTGTCGCTTAAAGATGGCTTTGCCGTAAAATCCGGCGATGTTGTGGAAGCTGACCGGCAAAAACCCGTGCGCCTGAAGGTGGCTGGATTTGCATTCGCCGGCGGCGCATACGATGGCCATGTAAATGGCGGCGACGCCGTTAAAATATGTTCCGGAGCGCCTGTGCCGGATGGAGCGGATGCGGTGGTGGCGGGCGAGTTCTGCGAGGAAAAATCTCCGGATGAAGTCTTGATTAACGCCGATGCCGGACCGGGGCGGAATATCATGCGCGCGGGCGTTGAGGTGAATGCCGGAGCGGTGATCGCCCCGCAGGGAGAAAGGCTGTCGCCCGGTTATCTGGGTTTGGCGGCGGCGGCAGGCATCCATGAAGTGAAGGTTTACCGCCGGCCGCGTGTGGCGATCGTCAGTATCGGTGACGAAGTCGTGGCGCCGGGTGCAAAACTGCATGTCGGTCAGCTTTACGCCAGCAATCTGGTCACGATGGAGGCCTGGCTGGCTTCTTTCGGCATCCCCTGCGCCGCCTCTATAGTTTCTGATTACGAATCCTCCATCAAACAGGAACTGCAAAGGCATTTACCCGGTGTTGACGCCATTCTGACCAGTGGAGGAGCATGGGGAAGCGAGCGCGATCTTGTCCTTGGGACGCTGGGCAAACTGGGCTGGCGGAAGCTGTTTCACTACGTGCGCATGGGGCCGGGAAAAGGTGTTGCCTTTGGTCTATGGGAGAACATACCGGTTTTTTGCCTGCCGGGCGGACCGACAAGCAACCAAATGGCCTTCCTGCAACTGGCATTGCCCGCGCTGTTGCGCATGGGGGGCGAAACCAGACATCCTCTGCCGGCCGTACCCGCCAGACTGACGGAAGACGTGAAGAGCCGGCATCAGGCATGGACGGAATTTAAAGACGCCATTGTGACCCTGGATGCCGGGGGATGTTACCAGGTGGAACTTTATAGAAACAGGAGCCGTTTACGGTCCATCGCCGGCACCGGCGCCTTGCTCTGCATTCCGGAAGGTCAAGAGTCTTTGAACAAAGGCGATGTTGTGCCGGTGCAGTTACTCAATTCAATATAAAAATTGCTGAACTCTCGTTGAACATGTGGTAAAATTC
>CAZBGE010000117.1:0-6466 GCA_964491435.1 uncultured Smithella sp. | reverse complement strand
TATCTTTCATTATGCAGTGGTGAAGAGCAGGGCAGACGAACAACCATCGTTGGGTATCCGGTTTGAGCGGACCGGCGACCTGGAGTCGGAAATGGCGGAAATTGAAACTGATATGCGAAAACGCTGGAATGTCAACGATGTCCTGCTTGTGCGCCGGATCGGTTTATTAGATGTTGGTGAATTGATCTCGCTGGTGGCCGTAAGTTCAACGGCAAGTAACGATGCATTCGCAGCATGCCAATACGGCCTGTCCAGGATCCGGAAAATGGCCAGCCTAAAAAAAACCGAACTTTTTCCGGATTGAGGAGGCCCATTCTTGTTTTTTAAGGTCAGGACAGCCGAAGAGGTTCTGGAAATATTAAAAGACTTTGCGCCGGTGGGCGCAGAAATAATCCACATGGGGGATGCTCTCAACCGCATTCTGAGCAATGATGTCATTTCCGGAGAAGACATGCCGGATTTTTCAAGATCGTCGATGGACGGTTATGCGGTCCGGGCCAAAGACACCTTCGGCGCTTCCGACAGCCTTCCGGCCTTTTTGGAACTGTCCGGCGAAGTGCTTATGGGGCGGGCGCCTGAAGCCACCGTTACTCCGGGAACAGCCGTCAGGATATCAACGGGCGGGATGATCCCGGACGGCGCGGATGCGGTGGTCATGATCGAATACTGTCATAGCGTGGATGAAAAGACCATCGAGGTGAGCCGCACGGTGGCCCCCTTGGAAAATATCATCGGCAAGGGGGATGATTTTCAAAAAGGGACCGTCATCTTTCAAAAGGGCGCAGTGCTCAGACCACAGGATATCGGCGTTCTCGCCGGCCTGGGCATTCAGGAGATTCCCGTTTATAAAAAACCGAAGATCGCCATTATCTCCACCGGGGACGAAGTTATTCCCATCGATCAGAAACCTGAACCGGGACAGGTGCGCGACATCAACAGTTATACCCTGAGCGCTTTTTGCAGTCGGGCGGGCGCGGTTCCCGTCAACATGGGATTATGTAAAGACGACTTTGATAAAATGCGGGAAACCGTCTGCAAAGCCCTTGATACCTGCGACACAGTCTGGATATCGGGTGGAAGTTCCGTGGGCGCGAGGGATATGACCGTGAAAGTTCTGGAATCCTTTTCCGGTATGCAACTGCTGGTTCACGGCATTGCCGTCAGTCCGGGAAAACCGACCATTATCGCCAGAATCGGCAATAAGGCACTGTTCGGACTGCCCGGTCACGTTGCCGCAGCCATGATTGTGGCGGAAATTTTTTTAGATCCCTTCCTGGCAAAGTTGTCCGGGCAGGAAAGAGCATCCGGAGACCGTCATCAATACGTGCAGGCCGAACTGGAACGGAATATCGAATCGGCCAGCGGCAGAGACGATTACATCCGGGTCAAGCTGAACCGGCGGGATAGAAGGCTTTTTGCGGAACCGATTTTCGGTAAGTCCGGCTTGATCTCCACTTTGGTTGAAGCCGACGGTCTGGTAAAGATCGATAGAAACACGGAAGGGCTTTACCGAGGGCGGAACGTTCCGGTGATGCTCTTCAAACCTTCTCCATAAGAGGCATAAATGAAAAGAAATGTCTATCTGTCCATGAAGGGTCTCACGGAGGCCCGGGAAATCTTTTCCAGGCTCTGGCGGGACAAGAAAACGCTTCCGGAGCAGATCAGCACGGAAGACGCTTTGGGGCGCGTGACGTCCGGGCCGGTTTATGCGGAAGTCTCCGCGCCTACCTACCACTCAGCCGCCATGGACGGCATTGCCGTGAGGGCGGAAGCGACTTACGGGGCAACGGAACAGACTCCGAAAATCCTGAAGACAGGCGGCGATGCCGTGTGGATCAATACGGGACATGCCTTGCCGGAAGGGTATAACGCCGTGATCATGGTGGAAAAAATTCATGAACGGGACGCGGCGCATGTCGAAATCATGTCGCCGGCCTACCCCTGGCAGAATATCCGGAAGGTGGGAGAAGATATTATCGCCACGCAGCTTCTGTTTCCGCAAAACCATGTGATTCGCCCCTACGACATGGGGGCTCTTGTTGCCGCGGGTGTTTTCAAGTTGATGGTCCGCAGGAAACCCAGAGTAATAATTATCCCCACCGGAACGGAAATCGTCGGCTACCGGGATGTCACGGATTTCGGCCAGTTGAAAAGCAACCGGATCATCGACTCGAATTCCATCACCCTTTCGGGGCTGGTGCGTGAGGCGCACGGGGAACCGCATGTTTTCGACATCACTCCCGATGAGGAGAGCGCGATCAAAAGTGTTCTTTTAAAAGCGGCGGATTCCGATGCGGACCTGATCCTGATCAACGCCGGTTCATCGGCTGGTTCGAAGGATTACACAGCCGGTATTCTGGCGGAAGCAGGCGAGGTTCTGGCCCACGGCGTGGCCATGATGCCGGGAAAGCCGACGATTCTGGGCAGTATCCACGGGAAACCGGTTATTGGAATTCCGGGCTATCCCGTTTCGGCCATCCTCGCTTTTGAACAATTTGCCAGGCCCCTTCTTTTCAACCTTCAGGGCCTGCCTCCGCAGGCGGGCCGGTCCATTCCAGTTAGAGCATCCAGAGAAATTCCTTCAAAACTGGGAACGGAAGAATTCGTCCGCGTCAACATCGGCAGGGTCGGGAACCTTTGCATCGCCACGCCGCTGCCCCGATCGGCAGGGTCGATTACCACCCTTACGCGAGCGGAGGGCATGATCCGCATTCCGCCCTCGTCAGAAGGCGTCAGCCAGGATGAAGAAATAAAAGCGGAGCTGCTTGTCGAAGATGAAGAATTGAAAAATACCATTGTTGTCATCGGCAGCCATGACATCACGATTGATGTTCTTGCCGATGAAGTCAGACTGGCCACGGAAAAGAACATCCGGATTTCTTCGGGAAACGTGGGAAGCCTGGGCGGCCTGATCGCCGTCCGGAAGGGAATCTGCCATTTTGCTGGTTCTCATCTTCTGGACACTGCAACGGGCGAATATAATATTTCCTACATCAAACGATACCTGAAAGGTGTCCCGGTAAGCCTTTTTCACCTTGTTCTCAGAGATCAGGGCCTGATCATTCAAAAGAACAACCCGAAGGGCATCCGGGGAATTGCGGATCTTACGCGCGACGATATCTTATACGTCAACCGGCAAGCGGGTTCAGGCACCCGCATCCTGTTCGATTACAATCTGGCCCGCTCGGGCATAAAACCTGAATCCATCAAAGGCTATGATCATGAGGAATTTACGCATATGTCCGTGGCCGTCGATGTCCTGAGCGGCGCAGCCGACTGCGGCATGGCGATTTACGCTGCCGCAAAAGCCCTTGATCTGGGCTTCATTCCCATGGATCGGGAACAATACGACCTGGTCATACCGGCTGGTTTTCTGCATGATCCGAATATCCGGGCTGTGCTGGATACGATCCGTTCCCAAGGATTTCGAGACAGGGTTGCGGCGCTCGGCGGGTATGACCCGTCGAGAAGCGGTGATTTGGCGGCGAAAATAATGCCTTAACTGCCTGGGAAAGGTAAGGTCAGGCGTTAAAGATATGATGTCCATTAAAAATTCATAGGAAGGAGGGGGTAATATGACGGTTAAAAAAGGTAAAAATGACGTTAGTAATAAGAAAGCGAAAAGCGTAAAGGATCAGACGGGGGAGGAATATCTGGCGGAAAACCTTGAACTGCTGACAAAAATCAGCGCTGGAACGGCAAAAACCATCGACCTCATGTCTACGGAAATTCAAAATATTAGAACGAACAGTTCTTCCGTAAATGCGTTGATGCTGATGGCGCGGGAGGCCGCCGATAACATCGATTATTTGACGCAGAAATTGGGCAGCGTCGCCAGTCATGTCATTGCCTTGGAAATGATTCTTGCCGAAATTGCGCCTGCGGCCAAGCTGGACATGAAAAATATTGTCGGGAATATCAGAAAGAAGGTTGCGGACGGCACGGACGGAAAGGGAGATCCCGCGAAAGCAATTGAAGTCGCCACCCGTTTGATTTCCAAGGACTGATTGCACCGGACCAGACTTCGCAAAGGGGGCCGTGAGAAAGCACTGAATGCTCCGGCCCTCTTTGATGAACAATGTGGTGGAATAACGGGCGCAAGCGTTTGATGTAAACGGCGGCATGCCGGGGATGCGACATGAAAGGAGAAGGAAGTGGAACTAACGGATATTAAAAAAGTGCTCATTCTGGGCGCGGGCGCCATGGGACAGCAGATAGGTTTTGTATGCGCTTTGCACGGTTATCAGGTGACTCTCCATGACATTTCGGAAGACATCCTGCTGGCGTCTTTGAAACGTATGGAAAAGCTCGGATCTTCATTTTTTGTGCCCACCGGCAGACTTACGATCGATCAGCTCAGAGAAACGATGGGCCGGATCACCACTACCACTGATCCGGTGGCGGCCGCAAAAGACGCCGACATCATCAGTGAATCCGTGCCCGAAGTTCCGGAGCTTAAAGCAAAGGTCTTTGCCCGGTTCAATGAGCTCTGCCCGGAGCGGACGATCTTCACCACCAACACATCGCTCCTTATGCCGTCGCAATTTGCCGCGGCTACCGGCCGTCCGGAAAAGTTTGCGGCGCTTCATTTCCATGATGTGAGAATTTCCAAAGTCGTGGATGTCATGCCCCATCCGGGAACCGATCCGGCGGTGACGGGGCTGGTGCGCGAATTTGCCGTCAGCATCGGCCAGACCCCGATCATGCTCCACAGGGAAAGCAACGGTTATGTGTTCAATGCCATGCTGTCCAATTTATGCAATACCGCCCTGACGCTTGTCACCAGCGGCGTGGCCAGCGTGGAAGACGTTGATCGCGCCTGGATGGGCGTCATGGGCATGCCCATCGGACCCTTCGGCATGATGGATCAGATGGGACTGAAGACGGTATGGCACGTCACCGACTACTGGGCGAAAAATCCCCAGAACATTCCGGAGAGCCAGATCCAGACAAACGCGGACTTTTTGAAGCAGTACGTGGAACGCGGCGAGCTGGGCGCCAAGACGAAGAAAGGATTTTATTCATATCCCGGTCCAACGTACGCGCAAGCCGGATTTCTGACGGGAGAAGATAAAAAATAACGGCTGCCGCCCGACTGTAAACGAGGCGATCCGGAATCAGATATTGGCAAATCCTCTTTCCAGATCGGCGATAATATCTTCCACGTCTTCAATGCCCACGGCCAGGCGGAAAAGATTGTCCACGATGCCCAGATCGTAACGCTGCTCCCTTGTATAGCGGTAATAGGTTACCGTTGCGGGATGCGTGATCAGCGTTTCCACTCCGCCCAGGCTGGGAGCGATATAAATCATTTCGAGTGAATCCATAAATCTTTTTGCCGCGTCCAGATCGCCTTTGACGGTGAAGGTGACAACGCCGCCACCGCCTTTCATTTGCTCTTTGGCGATCGCATAATGGGCATGACTTTTCAAAAAGGGATAATAGACCCTTTCAATTTTTGGATGGCTTTCCAGGTGTTCGGCAATCCGCAGTGCGCTGTCGTTTTGTGTCTTGACTCTGATTGGAAATGTTTTGAGCCCGCGCAGGAGCAGATAACAGCAATGGGGATCGATGACGCCGCCCATGGATTTGTGCAATTCACGAACCTTAAGGACCAGGTCTTTTCTCCCCAGCAGTACGCCGGCCAGGATGTCGTTATGGCCGGCCAGATATTTTGTTGCGCTGTGGATCACCAGATCGATGCCGTAATCAAGCGGCCGCTGATTAAACGGTGTGGCAAATGTGGAATCAATAATCGTAATGACTTTGTGTTTGTCGCCGATTTGTTTGAATTTGACCATATCAAATACATTGAGATACGGGTTGGTCGGCGATTCTGAAAAAATAAAACGAGTGTTCTTTTTAATGGACGCATCCAGCACGTCATAATTCCCAAAGGGAACGATGGTACATTCAATGCCAAATCTTTTCAGGTAGGAGCGGCAGAATTCCAGCGTTTTCCCGTAGCAGTCGTCGGTAATCACGATATGATCTCCGGACTGGACCAGCGCCAGGATGGTGGTTGTAATAGCCATCATGCCCGAAGAAAACATCAGCGCTTCCTGAGCGCCGTCGAGTTCCGCCAAACGTCTCTCCGCAACCTTCTCCGTTGGATTTCCGTATCGGCCATATTCGTAACGCTTCTTGTCATTTTTGGTATAGGCTTCGATTTCCCTGCTGTCCTTAAAGGAATAAGTGGATGACTGAACAATCGGCGTGGTGATGGAATCGGCGTAGCGCGCCCGGTCTTCTCCAGCGTGGATGGACTTTGTATAAATAGATTTTGATTTATTTTTTTCCTTCATGGCGTCCTTTCAATTCAATAAAGCAGATGATTTACTTATGAAAACTTTTTTTCAATCTCTTCTAGTATAGAAATAAGGCACGGGGATGTCAATGGACAATTTCACATTGTCAAGCCAATATAGAAATGTCCTATTTTCACCAAAATAGAAATGTCCTATTT
>CAZBGE010000116.1:0-8656 GCA_964491435.1 uncultured Smithella sp. | reverse complement strand
CATTGAACATTGATGCCGGTTAAACCGAATAATTACAAAGCAATCGGCATGATCGATGTTGAGAAAATGAAAAAGGCCGATTCAAAAAGACTCGTCCTGACACCGGGTATTTGCAAAACAGTATCCATTCTTGCCGGCTTTTTTAATTCTGTACATAGCCTCATCGGCTTGCTTGATAAGCCAGTCCATATTTTCGCGGTCGTCCGGATAATGAAGAGCGATCCCGATGCTCGCACCAACGGCTGCCTGTTTCTTTTTGATGATGATCGGCTGGGGGACCAGACGGAGTACTTTTTCGGCAATTTGCGAGGCATTTTCGGGAGAGTTCAGTCCTGAGGCAACGATCAGAAACTCATCTCCACCGACACGGGCCACGGTATCGCTCTCCCGTATGCAAGACAGGAGACGGCTGGCCACCTGTTTGAGCACGGCATCCCCTGCGTCATGCCCAAGGGTGTCGTTTACCAGCTTGAAGCCGTCCAGATCGATAAACATCACCGCCACCAGAGTGTTGTTCCGGCGTGCCAGGCTCAGGACGATCCCCAGACGATCCTTGGCCAGCCTGAGGGTGGGAAGGTCGGTCAACGGATCGTGGTTGGCCAGATGCGCGATCTTTTCTTCTGCCCGCCGGCGTTCTGTGATGTCCCGCGTATAGACCAGCGTGGAATTTTTCCCCTGATAGGTTACTTTCACCATGCAAATATCCGCATAGTGAATGGTGTCCTGCGGCAGAATCAGCCTTACCTCAAAATGAGTGGACGCAGGTCGTTCCTGAGGAGGTATTTTGAAGTAATTTTCGAAAATAATCCGGTCATCCGGGTGGACAAGACTGATGGGACTGCTGCCCATGAGTTCATCTTTGCTTTGGCCGATCCGATCCACGAATTTTTCGTTAATATAAACATACCGGCCGCCCTGAATGATGGCCACGCCGTCATTGGAGCTTTCCAGCGCAGTGCGGTAGAGCTCTTTGCTTTCATGGAGCGCCGCCTCCGCGCGCTTACGCTGGGTAAGATCGTGAGCCACAATTTTGGCCCGGACGGGCTGACCATCTTCGATTTCCAAATCAATATTCATGTTGACCCATAAACTGCTGCCGTCTTTTCTCCGCAGCTCGTATTCCTGGGAGGCTGAAACATAACCGCCTTCCTTGAGCGATTTGATCCGGCTGAGATAGATTTTCCGGCTTTCTTCCGTAAACAATTCCCAAAAATCCATTTGCCCGAGCTCTGCCATGGAATATCCCGTCACGTTGGCCATGATTTCATTGATGTTGATGAAGCGGCGGTTTATGTAATCGATTTCAAAAATGGAGGCGGGCGCATTCATAAAGAGCTGGCGATACTTCTTTTCGCTCTCCTGAAGGGCCTCCTCGGCCCGTTTGCGGTCGTTGATGTCGGTTACGGTTATGATGCCAGTCGGGATGCCCCCGATGATGGTGGTTGTTGCCGCCAGATCCACCCACTTTTCCGCTCCCTCTTTCGTGATGATCTTAAACTCGTAGCGATTCTGCGTTTCCTCCCCGCGCAGACGCTTCCGGCTGCGTTCCCTGACCAGCGTCTGAAAATCTGGATGAAAGACCTCCCACACTTCCCTTCCCAGCAATTCCCCGATGGAATAACCCGCAATAGACTCAATGGCCCTGTTGGCATAAATGTAACGATCCCCTTGATAAAGGAGAATGGCTGTGGGTGTCGAGTCCGCCAGAACGCGGAACTTTTCTTCACTCTCCCGCAGGGCCTTCTGAAATCGCCTGGCTTCCCTGACGTTATTTTCGAGTTCTTTAACTCTCTGTTTCAACTCATGACAGGTGGAATTGCTCATTGATCTGCTGTCTCCAGTCGTTAGCATGCGAGATCCGTAAAACCGCAACCGTCCGGCGCTCCGCTCTCCCGGATGCTCACTTAAGTTTTTGGATGACGAAATGCTTTTTTGAGCAGGAAGCATAATCAGAATAACCGGGCAAGTCAATGCAATTATGATTCAATATAAGGGGACGCTGTTAACTTATGACAACTTTTGCTTTAGCTGTAGCAGTGATATATAAGACGCCATGTATGAACGAACGAACCCCGCCCGTCCGGTCGGGTCAAAAAGACCAAGCCTAACATTGAGGTATATGTGTGATACGGGACAACCATGCAAGCGGACCGGAACGGCTGGCGCTGCCGCCTCTTCCTGCCAGCCTCGAACCTGCTCCCGATACGATCATCCGGAGGCAGGATATATCCTGTTTGCAGTGTCTGGAAATAACGCAGTAATTAAATGGAAAGCCCTGGTGAAAGTGGGGATGAACTATATCTTCGGCGCAGACTGACGGCCGGTTTTTTTCTTGATAAATATCGGAACGGCGGCTGGCAGATAAAAAACAGCCAGAAGTAACAAGGCAAAAAAAGCTGGTAGAAATTCCTTTTGATTCCGTATTCCCTGAATCAGGTAGGCGATGATCAATAAAATTCCCGTAAGATGGTGAACGCGGATCGTGAGCAGATTCGCCGGCGCCAACCGGGCGGTTTCACGAAAATGTTTGCTCAGGAAGCGGAATGCCTGAACAGTCCAGGGCAGGGTCAGGAAGGTCAGATAAATCCAGGAACTTGCCGTGCCGAGAAGGGGGCCGGATAGAATCACCAAATATGCCAGGGACATAGCCAAACCATACAACCAGACGGCTTTTTTGTCGCCGAACTTTACGACTAGTGTGTTCTTGCCAGCTGCGGCGTCATCCGTCCTGTCCGGTATTTCATTGATAATGATCATGGAAAACATCATCAAGCCGAGCGGCAATAAAACCAAGACTGTCTCCCATGAAAAGGAAACAGTTTGCACGACATAAGCGCCCATGCCAATGGTCAGGCTGAAATTTATCAATTGAGAGATTTCCCCAAAGCCGCGGTATCCGTAACGAATGGGAGGCGCCGTGTAAAAATAAGAACTTGCCATGCCAAAGCAGCCGAAGGCGAGCACCCACCAGGTTTGAACCGCGCATAGATACAGGCCGATGCAAAAGGTTGCAAGATAGGCCCCTGTGAAGGCGAGGCGCATGTGCGTGTACTGAATTTTACCGCCCGTCAAGGCGCCGCTTCCGCCGGAATAAGGATTAGTCCCGCTGTTATCGTCATGATCCACGGCGGCGTGATAGTCGAAATAGTCGTCGGTCATATTCAAGGCGATGTGGTTTATTGTTACCCCCAATACGGTCAGAAAGAAAAACCATTGATTTAATAGCCCGGTCAGCGCCCAGGCCATGACGCCGCCCAATACGGCCGGTAAAAAACTGGAAGGAGTAAAATGATAACGAAACGCAATCCACCATGCTTTCAGCGATTCACTATGGAGATTTCCTCCGGATGTCTCCCATATAAAATTCCAGGATCGTTGTTCCCTGCGTTTCTGGTCCAAGTGTTCGCGCCGTCGCTGAATATTTATCGGTTTCGGATGCGTTTTGATAAAATTTTACCTTCCTCAATGCATGATCGGCTTGAACTTTCGCCGGAAATCCAGCGGCTTGGCCGGGGGCTGCCGTCATTTGAAAATTCCGGAAAAACAGGAAAGTCTTCCGGTGTCAACCCATTGAAGCGGAATGATGCAGAAGACGACAGGATTGACAGATTTTCCCAGGAGGACGATTTATTTCATTTCCTGTAGCTTGGAACGAGCGATGCGCGCCTGGCTGGTATTGGGATAATCCCTGATCACCTGTTGCAAAATCAGCTTGGCGCTGGCCTTATCACCCAGATTTTGAAAGGAAATCCCTTGTTTGAGCAGGGCGTAAGGAACCTTGTTGCTGCTGGAGAATTTTTTGGTTACTTTTTCATATTCCAGAATGGCTTTTTCGTATTTTTTTTCAAAAAAATAACATTCGCCAATCCAGAATTGGGCGTTGTCGGAATACTCGCCTGACGGATAGGCGGCCAGGAAGCCTTGAAAGGCTTCTCTGGCCTTTGTGTAATGCCCGCTTTTAAAGGTCTGATAGGCAGCCGCGTAAATTGCTGCCTTATCCTGTTTACCCGCATCCTTGCCTGAGGCGGAGCTGTCGATGTCGCTGGAAGATCCTTTCTTGCTGATTTCCAGGAAGTTTTCAATAAAATTGATCTTCAGAAGAAGATTGTCAATTTTATCTTTGGATTCATCATCTTTCTTCAAATCTTTTTTTAATGCTTCAACTTGTCCGCGCAATTGAGAAATTTGATCGCGCACTTCCGCAAAATCAGCGTTGGTGTTCGCCTGTCCCTTGCGTATGGAATCCAAGGTTTCGTTGTTTTTTGCCTGCCCCTCTTCCAGGGCCGCCAACCGCGTGCCCAACCGGTCCTCCGCAGCGGAAATTTTATCTTCCATCTGCAAACTTAGTTCAGAGCGGACGGCCTTTAAATCAGAAGAAGTTGCGCAGGCGGTGATGGCAAAAACAGCAACAGGCAATATGAGGTATAGAGAGCGTCTCAATCAGGTCTCCTTTTTCAAGACGTCTCTATTTCAAAAGAAACTGCGCTCGTCTGTTCTTCGCCCAGGCTTCTTCCGTGCTTCGGTTGTCCAGAGGGCGTTCCTCACCGTAGCTGATGGTTTCAAGACGCGACGCCTTGATGCCCAGATTTACCAGGTACTGTTTGGCTTCCTGCGCGCGCCTTTCTCCCAGGGCCATGTTATATTCAGCTGTGCCTCTTTCATCGCAATGTCCTTCAACAACGATTGCGGCATCGCTCTTTTTGGCAAATATTTCGGCGTTGGCCTTCAATATTTCACGGGCGTCCGGACGGATGCTGGATTTGTCATAATCGAAATAAATATTCTGGATGTTCATTTCGGTTAGTGCAGCCGCCGCTTTTGCCGCGGCTGCGTCTCGTTCAGCCTGCGCCCGTAAAGCCGCTTCCCTGTCCGCCTGTTCCTTTGCTCTGCGGGCGGTTTCGTCATCCGTTGCGACTGTTGCGGGAGCCGCCGCCTGTGCAGCCGAAGCCTGCTGCTCTTGAACAGCCTCATCCTTCACCACCGCCTTCTTCTCCGCGCAACCGCTGCATAAAGCCAAACTAAACGCACAAACCATTAATAATACAATCAGTTTTAAATGATTCTTCATGATCTTCTCCTTTCTTTTGGGCATACATGACTGATTTGCCGGAATTAAAACATAACTTGCAGTCCGGCGTCAACAATAATATCAAATTTTATTGAAATCGGGGCGACCAGGACGGCATGACCAGATGAGTCTTGTCTTCCTTTAATACACGTGTGTTCAACCCATTGGCGTTCATGATACTGATCCGGCTTTTTGATCCCTGCCGTGAACTGAAAACAATCTGCCTGCCGGAGGGAGACCAGGAAGGATACTCGTTATCCGCGTTATCAAATGTCAGTTGAAGCAGATTGTCGCCTTCCTCGTCCACGGAGAAAATCTGGTACTTGTGATTGATCAGTCCTTCGTAAGCAATTCTGCCGCCACGGGGGGACCAGGAAGGAGAAGTATTGTAACTGCCTTGAAATGTTATCCTTTTTACATTGTTGCCGTCTGTATCCATGGTAAATATTTGCGGCGATCCGGAACGGTTCGACACAAAGGCGATTTTGTTGCCGTCTGGTGACCAGGATGGCGATACATCGATGGCATAACTGCGGGTTAAGCGTTTGAGGGCCATGGTGTCAATTTCCAGGGCGTAGATTTCTTCATTGCCGTCCTTGCTTAGCGTCAGCAGCAGTTTTCTGCTGTCCGGAGAAAATGAGCCGCATAAATTGAGCCCGTTGAATGAAGACGCTTTTTTTTCGTGTCCGGTTTTCAAATTGAGCAGATAAACCTCCGGACGGCCGCTTTTGTAAGAGGTAAAGGCAAGGTACTGGCCATTGGGCGACCAGCGCGGGGCTAAGACAATATTTTGCTGACCGGTCATGTTTTTCAGGCCGGAGCCGTCATAATTCATAATATAAATGTCTTGTTTGGCGTTTGTTTTAATGACAAAAGCGATTTTGGTATCGAAGTCTCCTCTCTCCCCGGTCAGTTCAAACAGGATATCGGCGGCGATGGAACGGGCAATTGCCTGCAAGTCGTCTTTTTTCCCCGTGTATTGCTTATTGAAAAGCATCTGGCCGCGCGTGACATCGTAGAGGCGGCTGATGATGACCATATTTCCGCCTTTGACAATCACATCGCCGCGCAGGAGAAAGTCGGCGCCGATGAGGGTCCAGTCGGAAAACCGGATGGCTTCCGAAAGGCCTGGTTCAATGCCGTCCAGGAAACTTTTCTTGTCCAGGACATTAAATATGCCGGATAGGGTCAGGCAGTTGCGGACATGGTCGGCAATGCCGGGAGAGGTATCCGCCGTCTGGCCTGGTTGAGAGTTTTTCATTTGAAAATCACTGACGGCAATCGGGAATTGTTGAAAGCCCGGCGCGTCAATATCAATATATACTTTGGCCATGACGGCGCCGTGTGCGCCGCTGATGATGAAGATGGCGGTAAAAAACACAAAAAACAGGTAACATTTTTTCTTCAAGATCATTTGTTGTCCTTAAACGCGGATTGTTCAACGCAGTTCCGCTGCATGAAACCGGATGCCGATTTCCACGGAGCGGTCGGGTGTCCATCCTGCAAGCGGCGGAAAGGGAACCGATTTTTTAACCGCGCGCAGAGCGGATTCGTCAAAATAGGAATTGCCGGAGCGTTTTTCAAAGCCAATATATTCCACAGCGCCGCTTTGCGCAATTCTCACCTCAATAATGGCTTCCACGTTGTTTTTGGGCATTAAAGCGGCGGGCAGCGTCCAGTTCTTTTTTACTCTGGCCCAGATAAAACGGCTGTAATCGTTTATCCGCGATTGATTTTGCGATGAAGCGGTTGACGCGCCGGAACTTTGTGAGGCGGGCGCCGACCTGTCTTCCAGGGAGGAGGTGTTCTTTTGGCGAATGGCGCTGATTGCTTTTTCAATGTCCAGTTTCGCGCTATCCGTTTTTTTGATGATGGATGTGGATTTTAAAATGGCGGTATCCTGCTTGACAATAACCGGTTCGGGGGAAGGGAGCGGCTGCCGCGTATGATTGGCGCCGGAAGCATCCTGACTCGGCGACTGCATGACTTCTGGTCCGACGAGCGCCACGGAATAAGGAGCGCCGAAGGTCAAATGCCGCGATGCGCCGGGCACAGTCATGATGACGGCGGCAAGAACAGCCAGGTGGAGAAACAGCGAGGCGAAAAACATATTGCGGGGGTTGCCGGTATTGCCGAAAAAGCTTTTTGAAGGCATCCGGAAGGTCATTTTAATCCCTCGGGCGGCTCGGTGATCATGCCGAGCCTATCGACGCCTGCTCTGCGAATTTCTGACATGACTTCGACCACAAAACCGTAAGGAATGTTTTTATCGGCGCGCATGAAAACTTCCCGATCCACCCGCTTTTCGAAGATTGCCGTAAGCTTCGCGTTGAGATCCTGGAACTGTATCCGGGTTTTATTCAAGAAAATTTCCTTATTTTCATTAATGCTCAGGATGAGTTTTTCTTCCGCGAGATCAACGCTTTTGGATTTAACGCGCGGCAGGTTGACATCGATGCCCATGGAAAGCATCGGCGCGGTGACCATGAAGATGATGAGCAACACCAGCATCACGTCAACCAGCGGCGTAACGTTAATTTCGGCCATTGAACTTTTTTCGTGCTGTCTTCTGCGTGGATAACGCATAACCCTTAATCCTGTATGTTTTTTATTTGCGAATCAGAAAACGCTCGACGATATTGAGAAATTCGTCGGCAAAATTATCCATTTCCTGAACCATCGTTTTCGATTTGTTTAAAAAATAGTTATAGAAAATAACCGCCGGGATCGCCGCGGCCAGTCCCGCCGCCGTGGCGATGAGCGCCTCCGAGATGCCGGGAGCGACAACGGCCAGCGTTGCCGAACCGCGCGCGCCGATGGATTTGAAGGTTTCCATGATTCCCCAGACCGTGCCGAACAGGCCGATGAATGGGCTGGCGGAACCGGTGGTGGCCAGAAATCCCAGCGCGCTTTCCAGCTTGGTCATTTCCGTGCTGGACGCCCGGTTGAGCGCCCGTTGCACATTGTCCAGCGAAGAGAGACTGATTTCTTCGCCGCGCGCCGCTTCCTTGGACATTTTATTCATTTTCATCAGTTCCGTGTAACCGACGCGGAAAACTTCCGCCGTGGTCGAATTCGGATATTTCTTTGTCGCAGGCAGCACTTCAGACAGTTTGCTGCTGCGCTGATAGTCGGAATCAAAGGCTTCATTTTCAATTCTGATTTTTCGATAATAGACAAATTTCAGAAAGATGATCGTCCAGGAAACGATGGAGAGAACAAGCAGGATCAGCAAAACAAATTTGACCATCAATCCGGCGTCTAAAATCATGCTCAACAGAGAGCCATGAAAGTTGCCCCCTATATCTAAAGAACCAATATTATTCACTTTATTATCTCCAAAATAGTCTAGAAATTTGGACGGTAACCTAAAGGAAAAAATAGGGCTTGTCAATAAATCTTTTAAAACGATTTCAGTCCAATTCGCTTACATGGGCAACTTGTTTAAAAGATACTTCTTTGCACTCATTTCATGCCATCGTAGACTACGAATGCAAATTGTGATAAAATCACCTTCAAAGTATTCGCATACCATTCAAAATGATCATTTTGAGGAAAGTATGGAATATCCAATAATAATTATATATC
>CAZBGE010000115.1:0-8804 GCA_964491435.1 uncultured Smithella sp. | reverse complement strand
TTCAAGACGGTCACGCCGAGCAGCAAAATTCCCAGCATGCGCGCTTCGCGAAGACGTTTTAAAATGCCGACACCTGTTAAAACAGAGGCGTACAGGGCCCAGAGAACGGAAAGGGAAAGCTGATAAGCATAATTTGCATCCGCATATCCCAGGACGTGGCGCGGCGAACGCGAGCGAAAGAAGTCATGCATCTCTACGGACAGCAGCAGTAAAGACAGAGCCTGCGTGACGGCAAACAAAATTTTCAAAACGTTGCGTTCACCCGCGGCTAAATTTTCCTGATGTTGTTTCATTGCATACAAACAGACATAGAAACAGACCACCGCGAAGGCGCAGGACAGGAAGCGGCCATTAAAAACCGGCAGGAAGGTTTGAAACGGCTCAAAATGGAGGTTGAGGTCATCCGCAAAACGGATCAGCACAAGCAAACTCAGCAGACCGGCCGCCTGTCTCATCCCGGGTAAATCCTTTTTCAACCCGATCCAGGCCAGGGCTGCCATTTCGGCGGCCAGGGCAGGCAAGAGCCAGCGCTGTTCCAACACCAGAAACGTTGCAATCACTGTCATGATTCCTGAAACCGCGGCATAGGAGGCTTTCTTGATGGAAGCATGTCCATCATTTTCGTCAACCAGCATGGCCAGGCAAACCTCAACTGCGGCCAGGCCCAGGGCCAAAAGTTTTACCGGCCAGGCGTTCACCCAGGAATATTGGGAAAAGTAAGCCAGGAAGAAAAAAGCCGCCGACCCGAAAATAATCATCTGATCAAACAGCGGGTTATGGTCTTCCGCATTTGGACGGAAGAGCAAGAGGTGAAGGTTATACAGGATAAAGAAGAGCAGGATGACCGCAGCGGCAAACCAGCGCTGCGCATCCGTAAAAAAATCCGCATGCCAGCCTGCGTAAAGAAGCGCCGTGCCGAGCAGGGATGCAGCAACCAGCGCGGGCCATTGCCGGAACCGGACCAGCAACAGCGTGCCCATGTCCAAAAGCAGAATATATCCAAACAGGAACAGAGGCTGATTCTGCCCGGTGGAAATCATGATGGGGGTAAGAAACCCTCCAAGGAGCGCTATGGCGGCCAGGGAAGAGGTCGAATATCTGATGGAAAGGGTCATTCCTGTGGTTGTGACCGCAATCATGGCAATGGCGGCGAGCGGCAGGGGAAGCAGATGATAAAGAGCAAAGGCGGCGTACAAGGCCAGGTAAAGAACCGCCAGACCGCAACCGCTCAGCATCTGGCCGTATAATCCAAGATTTTTTTTCTTCTGAAGGTACTCCCCTGCGCCAATAAAAACTGCGCCCCAGATGATGCCCAGAACGATTCTGCCGGTTTCGCCAATTAATTTGTTATCAAAAGAGTATTTGAGAAAGAAGGCAACCCCGAAAATAATGGCCAGAACTCCGATACGTCCGATCCAGCGCGCGCCAATGACATTTTCAAGCGAGGAACTAATGGCCGGATTTGCGGCAATGACCGGTTCTGTCCGGCAAACGAAAGCGGCATCCGGGATTTCTATGCCGCAAACAGGTTTGTTTAAATGGCTTTCTTTTTCCCGGGGCCTGTCTTTGAGCATGGCCATTTCTTTTTCAAGGGCCTGAACTTTTGAGAACAGCATATCGATACATTGGTCTCGCTCGTCATCAGATCTCATGGACCCTCCTTACGGACAAAACATCAGCGGATTAAATTAATGGAATCGGGATTGATAAATACTTCTTTTTGCGGGCGCATTATATTAATCTCAGTCGCGTGTGTCAAGAAAGTATAAAAATAATATTGACATCCGCAAGCAATCTTTTTATGACGAATCAGCAACGTAAAGGAGAATGTAATGATGAAGATGTTTTGGGCAGCAAGACGGATGGCGTTTTTGATCGTTTTTGCCGCTTTTTCCGCTGTCATGACGCAATTTCCCGCGCCAGTCCGGGCTCAGGCTTCGCCGGAAACAGATGTTCTGGCGCGGGTGGAGGTGAAAGATTCGGTTCAAGATCTGGAATTGCCCATCTACGCCCACCTCCGCGATAGCGCCGGTCATGACTATGCTTTGGTGATCGCCCCCCTTAAACAAATTACCGGCGCCGGATTTTCTTTTCAAATCCTTGACGATCCGGCTTGTCCCGCCAAATATTACCTCGCCTTCGAACGAAGGAAGGGCGCTCGCCAGGCGGCCGCCGGAATTTTCACCATTCTTCATGACGACGGACGTCATATTCTTGTGAAAGGCGGACCCGAAGACGCAGGAAAATTATCCGCATTGGGTTTCGATATCAAGGCGCTCCCCGCAAAGCCCATGATTCTCCGCACGCCATTCAATATCAATCTGAGCCCCGCGCCATCAAACATTTCCGGAGCCACGCAATCCTCCGCCGCGTCGGCGCTCCCCCTCGTCTACGATTTCCGCGTCGCGGCGATGATCAACCAGGTGCGGCGAGATACCCTGTACGAAGAAACAGGCAACCTGTCGGGCGAAAACGCCGTGAACATCTCGGGAAGCCCTTACACCATCACCACGCGCAGCACGGCCTCCGGCATCCCGATACAAAAGGCCGCCCAATATGTTTACAATCGGCTGGCGGCCATGGGTCTTGCAGTTTCTTTTCATGACTGGTCGCTTTCCGGTTACTCCAACCGGAACATTGTCGGCGCCAAAACGGGGAAAACAAAACCAGCGGAAATCATCCTCATGGTCGCCCATCTTGATGATATGCCGGAATCCGGCGCCGCCCCGGGCGCCGACGACAATGCTTCGGGCAGCGCCGCGCTCCTCATGGCCGCGGGCATCATGGCGCCGCGCGCCTTCGAACGGACTATCCGGTTCGTCTTCTTTACCGGCGAAGAACAGGGCTTGTTCGGCAGCCAGGCATACTCCAACGCAGTTTTCTCCGCGGGAGAAAACATTGTGGCCGTATATAACATGGATATGATTTCCTGGGACGCGGTCGGAGGGCCAGATCTGCGCCTCTACACCCGCACACCCTCAAATCCCGGTTATCATGCGGATATGGCCATCGCCGTCACTTTTTCGAATGTGGTCGCCGCCTACGGCCTCTCATCCGCGCTGACGCCTATTATCACATCGGACGGCTCAGGTTTTTCCGATCACGCCAGCTTCTGGGATAACGGATTCGCGGCAATTCTGGCCATTGAAGATGACGTGAACGATTTCACCCCTTACTACCATAGCGTCTATGATAAACGCCAGACCCTGAATATGACCTATTTCACCAATTTTACAAAAGCATCCGTAGGCGCCGTCGCGCATCTCGCCCGGCTGTGGGAAAGCCCCCTGCCCGGAGGCGGTTCCGGCGGCTGTTTCGTCGCCACAGCGGCCTTTGGTTCACCAATGGCGCAACAGGTTGAAATCCTCAGGCGGTTCAGAGACGGGTACTTGCTCACCAATCATCCGGGACGAGCATTTGCCGCCTGGTATTATCGCCACGGCCCCGCCGCCGCAAACTACATTAAGGATAAGCCTCTGGCAAAGGCCGCCGTCAGAGCATTCCTTTATCCTCTGATAGGCTTTTCCTTCCTGTTGATTTCCGGTTACCTGCCTGCCGTGATGGCGGGGATTTTTCTGGCCGCGCTTCTGATCTTCCGGTTCAGAATCAAAACGAACCGGCTGAATCCTTGAACCATGCGCCGCCCTATTCTCCCCTGAAAACAGGCGCGCGCTTCTCCAAAAAGGCGGTGATGCCCTCTTCGTAATCATGGCTGTCGTAAACGCGACGCCGCAGCCCCTGAATGTGCTCAAACTGCTCCGGGGAAATCGGGCGGGCGCCGGAGAGAATCCGGAACTGCTCCTTGATGACGGATACCGAAAGAGTTGACTGCAAGGCGATACGCCTGGCCAGACCCATCGTAAAATCCATCAGATGATTTGCAGGCGTCAGATAATTCAGGATGCCGACATATTCGGCCCGCTCGGCGGCAATGGGCTCAGCGGTGAAGAACATCTCCTTGGCGATATTCAATCCCACCCGGTTCATAAAATGAAGAACGCCGGAAGCGTTATAGGGCAACCCCAGTTTGGCGGGCGTAATGGCGAAAGTCGATGTTTCGTCGCCAATCACCAGATCACAACTTATCACCAAATCGCAGGCGCCCCCCCATACGCCGCCATGCACCATGGCAATGACCGGGCTGGGGTAATGCTGAACGGCGCGCAACGCTTTTTCCAGCGGGTCGTAGTAACCAAGAGGATCGCGATGCGTGCGCGGCAATTCCCTGATATCGTGCCCTGCCGACCAGACTTTGGCTTTTTCAGCCGCGCGCAGGATCACGACAGGAACCTTATTTTTCTGAAACTGCATCAGCCCCTCAATCAATTCATCCAGCAACGCTTCGCTGAGGGCGTTTCGCTTCTCGTTGTTATTCAAGGTCAGAATACCGATATTTTCCGTTATCGTTCGCTCAACCAGCATCATTTTTCTCTCCCTGCTTCAGTGGATTGTTTTTCAGTTCTGATGGCAGCATCCGGTTCTTGGAGTTTCCGGTTTTCTCTCCATTGCCCCATGCGGTCCTTCACGTTCCGTTACTCCGGCGCAGTCAATCTCTTCAGATTGGCGCAACCCAGAGGACTCTTCAAATTGCAGGCAAATTCGTAATTCAGCGCCGCGTCTTTCTTCTTGCCTATCAATTCCAGGGTGTACCCTTTATTGTTATAGGCAGACGCTGAATTGGGATTCATTTTTATCGCCGCGTCACAGTCAGTCATCGCCTTTTCAAACTGCATTTTATTTGCGTAAGCGCCGCATCGCACGGAGATAGCCACTTCATTTTCCGGGATTTCCGATGTGTATTTGATCACGCCATCCCAATCGTGTTTCCGGAACGCCTCCTCCGCTTTCCTTAAATAATAATCCGTCACCCGGCTCAGGTTGTCGCACCCGGCCTCAAGATCCAGAAGGCAAGCCTTATGCAAATCTTTACCGGCCCTCACGGCATGGCCGCCGCGCAGCTCACAAAGGGCGCGATTGTTCAGCGCCAGCGCATTTTCCGGATCCAGCTGCAAAGCCTGTTCCGCATCCGCCAAAGCTTTGTCCAAAAATCCGCACTCCAGATAAGCCCAGGAACGGAGAGCATAAGCATCCGTATAGAAGGGATCGATGGAAATCGCGGCGGACGCCATCCTGACAGCCTCGGACCAGTTTTTTTCCTGCAACATCTTTCCGCTTTTTTTCACCCAGGCGGCGGCATCGGGATGGACTTTTCTCTTTCGAACGTCTTTTCCGCAATAACTATTAAAAAAAGCAAGCTTTCCTTCGCAGGAGTAGCCAAGGTAGTGTTCACTCTTGAAGGGAAAGCCGGAGCAGCCGGAAAGAAAACAGGCCGCCAGAATTATTGCCAGAAGCCGTTCCATGGATAAATGATTGCTCATAATCTCCTTTACCCCATGAAAACACAGGAAATGCCGCCCCATGTATCAGGGAAAATAGCCGAACTTTTCCACAGCTCTATGGTTTCCCCAGCAAGTGATAGAAAAGTTTCGTGGTCATTGAGATATTCGTGGCGGTAGTAAAAACAAAATTCCTAAAAGTGTGAGAAAGGCTTTCGTACTCCTTCTGGAGCGCCGCGCTGTCCAGGACATCAGAATGAAAGGAACTCGAAGTCATGACGGATGCGGATAACGGTTCATGGCCGAAAGACAGGAAAGGAATTTTCCCAACAACATTGCCAGCGCCCAGCGACAGGAGGTTGACATCCCCCCCGGGCCCCTTGCCGATAATATCAGCTTCCCCCTCTTTTATGATATGGAGTTCCGCGCCGCTTTGAAACCGGTCTTCCAGAACCTTGTCCTTTGGCAACTCCCGCGCATAAGCGCCAACATAAGCCTGAGCGGCATTTGCGTTGAGCATCCGCAACCTGTTATCAAGACTAAGCAGGATATTTTTGAAGTTGTGGGACAACGCCGAATATTCCAGGTAAAGGGCGTCTGCGTCCAGGATGCATAACTGGACTTTTCCTTCGGCGGTCACCGTGGCGTTCCTTTTATATTCGCCGTGTAAAAACGATCCGATGGTGCCGATAAAGCATCCCTCTCCAAGCCTGGCGAGGGTCAGGGGTCCTTTTGCCGTCTCTACCGTAATCCGGACAACACCTTCACAAATAACCCACAACCACTTGCCATGCGAGCCCTCCTTCACAATAACCGCGCCGTCGGTATAATTCTTTTCCGTGGTGGCGTAACGATAATCCACCAGAGGCCCTTTAACCGTATGAGCGGAATCCATTTTCTTTCCGTCGGCCGCTGGTTCTCCCGCATCCTTCTGCGTTGAAGGAGCCGGCCCCGTCCTCTCGATTTCTCCGTCGTCCAGGAGCCTCAAGGCGTCCATGACGATTTCCATGATGCTCGAATCAATGACAGTCTCAATCCCCGGCAATTCTTCCGCGGAAAAATCAAATTTACCATCAGCCCATCCAAACAGTCCATAGACTGCTTTAAGCCCTCTCAGATTACCCCAGAAGGCATTGGCCGGATTTCCGTTGATAAAACAGACGACGCCCACATCCGCTGAATGCGGACTCCGCAAGGTCAGTTTTCCGGTGCAATTATTGACGCCCAGCATTTGAAAAAGATCGGCCAGAGAAAGGAAAAGCAGGTTTCCCGATAAAACAATATTTTCACTCATAACAATTTTTTTCCACTGTATCCTTTGCGACCTTATTCCGGCGCCAATATAGAAAGCGCCATCCGGGATGTCAAGATAATCTTGAACGCCTGTCGCGCCCCCCCGTTTTGCCTGTTTTGCGTTGACAGGCCGTGGCTTTTCCCCTATAATTCAAAAAAAGTAACAAATTCAACAAAATCAAAATCATGGAGGTGAAGTATGAAGAAATTTTTTCTCTGTCTGTCCGCGGCGGTCGTTAATTTGATTTTCTTTGCCGCGCTCGCTTACGCCCAAAGTATTCTCTCTGCCGGAACCGCCCTGGAAGGATTCGTGCTGGACAAAAAAAACAAAAACTTTCCCGTGCTGATCAAAATTGAAAACATCGAAGAAACAACGGGAAATTTTACAGGCGAGATTACCTGGCCATCCCTCAATTCCATTCATCGCATTGCAGGAAGAATTCATGAGCATACCATCACTTTTAAGGAAGTGTCGCATATCAAAAGGGGAGGAGCTCACCTGAATTGTGAATATGCGATGGTGATTGACGGAAAATCAATGGAAGGCCGCTGGGTTGAACCGGAACGCGACCGGGGAACTATTCAGCTGCAAATCAAATAAACACCTGAAAAACCAGGCCCCAGGAAAAATCCTGTTCCGGCGCACTGCGCCGGAATGGATTCCTCCTGGGGGTTCATTAAATTCAGAGATACTCTTCTCTTTCTTGATCAGCGCACCATGCAGCCGCCAAACTGATCCGTGGACAGGATATCTTTTTGCGGCACAAAATCTATGCCGGGATTCTCAGGTAAAATAACAGGAGGCGTATCCATATCCTTCGCATAGGCAAACTGGCCAGCTCCGACCGTCTGGGCGCCGCCGGTATTGCTGACAGTGATTTCACCTTCCAGTACATGGAAATAGATACCGCTCGGCAGGCTGCCGCAGTCGCCGCCGCCATTGCCTTCAAGATCAGCGCCGCATATTTTGACTTCATAAATTGTGCCGCGGATGCCAATAACCGCCGGCGGCGTTTTAACTTTGTAACTGTCCGCATTTCCCCGCTTTCCAATAAAGCCCGTCATGGCGCGCAAACCACCCTTGACCAGATCGAACAGCGCCCGGTCTTCCTTCGGCTTGTTCTGGTCATAGGCAAAAGCGACAATTTTAAACTGGCTGCCCGGACGCAACGTGACTTCACCGCCATCGGCAAACTTGATGCGGGCGTAAGTCCTCCTTTCCGTAATGATGGTATCTCCTTGCTCGACAACCGAATTCCGGTACAGCGCTTTCTTGGATCCATCAGCCTTCTTCGCGAACAAGGGACCGGAAAGATGCGTGACCGTTCCCGCCGTGACAGCGGCAAACGCCGTGACAGCCCAGAGCAAGACAACCAATAACGCCAGGCTGCTAGTTACAATAAGGCAATGATTCTTTCTGTATTCCACCTTCATAACCTTTCTTTAAAGTTGATGATTCATATTTACTCTTCTTAACATCCTCTTCCTTGCCGCCTTCTGATTCCTCATCGATTAACAAGGTCTCCCACTTTCCGCCAAACGTATTGACCGCCACAATCAATGCGTTGTTTTGCGGCATAACTTTTTCCGGTTTGACAGTCAAAACTCCGTCAACAAAGGTAATGGCATAATTATTAGAAGTCTGCCCCGATGGTGTAATTTTGTAATCTCCCACCGGCGAGTTCTTGGTTGCGCCGGTCGTCAGGGATAAAACGCCTCCCAGCGCCTTTTGATCTTGTCCCAGTTTGAATCCGGAGTATGTGGCGGTCAGTAAGGGATTGTCTTCTCCGAAATATTTGTCTTTATCGTCGGCAATGATGGAAAGCTGCGCTTTGTTGATTTTCAGAACGCCATTGACAAATTTGGAAAAACTGTAATTGGACGCCGCCAGCGTACCGATTGCAGGCGTAATACTGTAACTGCCGGCATCGGAGGATTTGGCTGCGCTGGACGTAAAACCGGCGTTTCCGGTTACACCGCTCGTCACCAGGGTTTCCCCGCCCACAAAACCGCTTAAGGTCGCCGTAAACGCCGGATTGTCATCGCCGTAAAGTCTCTCTTTGTCATCGGCGGTTACCGTCAGAGGCGCTTTGCTGATGACGCCGGTCGTGTTGTTCACGGTCGTCACCGTGTAATTGCCGCCGCCGTTGCCGTCATTGACCGTGTACCCGGTCA
>CAZBGE010000114.1:0-8805 GCA_964491435.1 uncultured Smithella sp. | reverse complement strand
ATCGCACCGGCGGCAGGAAGTGCAGTAGAAAGACACCTCCTGCCGCCGGGCGAGGATTTCATCCGGTGTTCCAAACTCTGACAGGAAAGGGCATTCATGCTTGCAGATGCCGCATCCCGTGCATGTTTCCTGAAAACCGCTCACGTTATTTTACTTTCTCGATCGGATAATCGGCTTCGGCCCAGGCCTTGATTCCACCCGGATGGCGATACACATTCTTGTAACCGAGCTTCACGGCCCACATCGCGCCGTTGTGGCTGCGGGTGCATTTCACAAAGCCGCAGTAGAAAACAATCAGACGATCTTTGTCGGGTCCCAGAAGTTTCACCAGATCGGCTTTGGTCTTGTCGTCGATCGTTGTCATTTCAGGAATGGGGAACAGCATCTGGACTGCGCCGGGCACATGCTGCTTTTTATAGCTGTCTTCAAAGGGCATGGTGTCCACAATGAGCATCGCCTTCTTCTGGTCAATCCAACTCTTCAGATCCTGAGTGGCAACAACCTTGTAGCCGCCTCTGGCCACTTCTGCGGCAAAGGTCACGGCGCTCTTTTCCGTATCCAGTTCCTTGGTTCCCCACGCCAAGGCGCCTCCGGCCAGACCGAAAACCAGCAGGGCCGCAACCAACACACTCAGCAAACTTTTTTTACACTTCATTCTTCTTTCTCCTTTCATTCGTTAATAAAATCAGGTTCCTCATGAAACCATCTCATTTTTTTCTATGTTCTGTCTTACCTCCGCTCTTGTCCCGAACCATCGGGCTGCATACAGGTAAGGCATGACCAATCCGATCAGGACTAAATCGCGGTAAAATGCCATTCGCAATCCGGCTTGTTTTTCCAGATCCTCGGCTCCGAAACAACCGCAATCGACATTCAAATTTCCTAAAACACCGTAGCCGAGCACAAAAACAAACACCGCCAGCAGAGCGGTAATCAGGTGATACCCCCAAAACCGGTTGAAGATCAGGGCGGCGCCGGCAACCGTTTCGATGAGGGGCAAACCGATGGCGACAACGGGCAGCAGCGCCTCGGGAACGAGATCGTAGGCTGATATCGTGGCGGCAAAAGCCTTCGGATCGAAAAGCTTGATAACGCCTCCGTAAATAAAAACAGCGGCCAGGGCAAACCGGACGATCCGGTAAGGCCACGGATTGACCAGCACCTGCCGGATAAAATTCCCGGCCCGCTGAAAATTATTCAAATGAATGGACTGTTGATCTCTCACATCTTTCTCCTTAACCGGGTCGTACCGTTTTTTCCGCTGCCTGAACCTGATAAAATTCCGCCAGTCTTTCCGGCGACACGCCGGCCAGATACAATGAAATCAAACACCAGTTGCGCAGCGTGCATTTTAAAACGCCTTCCTTTTCCCAGCGGCGCGCCGATGTCCGGACAGGCCGCCAGGGCAAAACATGCTATTCCAAAACTTCCACGGTCATGCCGAATACAATATTTTTTTCATCGACCAGCAGGGTAAACAAACACCAGTCTTTGACAAATTTATAGGGTGTGTAGGATTGCTTAAAGCCAAGCTGCTTAATTTTCTCCTTTGCCTGCGCAAAGGAATCGCGAGGGACAATGCCGAACATGCTTGTTTTTTTGTTGCGGGTAATAATCCGGAAAACCCGGTCGTTATCATGAAAGCTAAGAACAAGATCCAGATCATCATAGTAAAACTCATATCCGCTGATGCATTGTTCTCTTCTTGGTGAAACACCGTTGATTGGACTTGGATCGGCAGGGGCAAAAAGGACAACATTAAATACGCTGATCTGACTGTTGATGTTGTCGCTGCCCGGATTTTTCAATGCACAGCCGGAGAAACAAAAAGCCATCATAAAAAAAGCGGCGATCCCCATGAAAATTCGTAACCTGCGCATCATCCACATAATGCTCACCTCGAAATGTCGTTCAAGTCCGCTGGACATGTGTTCTGGCGGAAATCTTGTTTTAATAACAATTAATGGATGCGGGAGCTGTTTTTTACAGCCCCGCATCCATTCACTAAAATTTATTTTTCGATCGGATAACCAGCTTCAATCCAAGCCGTGATTCCGCCGGGATATTTGAAAACATTCTTATAGCCTTCATCAACAAGAATTTTTGCCCCGATCGTGCTCCTTCTACAGGCGACAAATCCGCAGTAAACCACAATTTCTTTCTCTTTGTCGGCGCCGGCAACTTTCAGCAAATTATCCTTATCCGCCGGGGTAAGCTCTTTTTCCGTCTTGGGCAGGGGGGCGCTGAGCGCGCCGGGAAGCGTTCCAAAAGCCTTGTCTTCTTCAGCGGGGAGAGTGCTGATAATCATCACTTTTTTGCCTTCATCAAGCTTTTTCTTCAAGTCAGAAGTCGTGATAAGCGCAAAACTACTGGCCTTTACGTCCGCCGCAAGTTTGACGGCGGCATTTTCAATAGGGATTTCCTTGCCTTTGACCGACGTTCCGTGCCCGGCGCAACCCGCTAAAATGAAAACCGACATTAACGCAACAACTACCAAACACTTTTTCATGAAAAATCCTCCTCTGAGATTAATTTTAATTCACTGTCATACTGAATTGCATGACGGTCTGAATCTTCTCACTGATAAAATTCCGCCAGTCTTTCCGGCGACACGCCGGCCAGATACAATGAAATCAAACACCAGTTGCGCAGCGTGCATTTTAAAACGCCTTCCTTTTCCCAGCGGCGCGCCGATGTCCGGACAGGCCGGCCGATAATGACAATCCCGTCTCCTTTTTTTTTGATACGGCGCATGATTTCGACATCTTCCATCAGGGGAATGCCGGCAAACCCGCCGAGGCTCCGGAAATAATCCGCGGCGAAGAAAAAAGCCTGATCGCCGTAGGGAATTCCGGTCAGGCGCGACCGGAGCGACGCAGTTTTTTCAATCAAACGGTACACAGGCTTTGCCGAGTCGATGGCCAGGTCGAAAGCCCCCGCCCCCCGCGCGGGATGGCCGCATGCCGCGTCAATCAGCAACAGGCCGTCATCCGGCAGGCGCGTATCCGCGTGCAGAAAGACAAGAATGTCACCATGGGCAAGCGCCGCCCCCCGGTTCATCTGGCGGCCCCGCCCTGCTGTTTCCGTGGCGGTCAGAATGCTTTTGTTGCCGATGGCGGCAAGAGTTTTTCCGTCCGGATCGCCGTCAACGACGACAACTTCGGCCGGGAGTCCGGAAGCGTCGGCCTGACGAAGCAAATGCCCGACCGTCCGGTTGATGCGTGCGCTTTCATGCAGAACGGGGATAATGAGAGAAAACCGGGGATTCATTCGTTGCTTCCTGTCAAACCATGCTCCTGCAGAAACCGGATCGTCCGCGACTGCCCGAAATCATCTTCGTCATATTCATTTAGCAGAGAGTGAATATCTTCACGCCTGTCCATGTCCTGCCACCTGGGCAAAATGTGAATGGATACGGCATCTTCACGAAGACGCCGTATCGTCTCCGGAAAAACCCGGTCCGTGCTCCATTCCATATTTTCAAATACCCGCGGGGAAAAGGAACCGCTGGAAAAACCGATTAAATAATATCCACCGTCAAAAGCCGGTCCAATCACCGCGCCGCTTTTTTCCAGAGAATCAAAAGCCTCCCCAATGATCCGAGCCGGAAGGTCGGGACTGTCGCTGCCGATCAAAACCACGGATTGAAATCCTTTTTGAAAGCAATTGGTAAAAACATTGCTCATCCGTTTTCCCAGATCGTCGCCTATTTGAGGGGTGTATAAAAAGCCTCTGCCGAAAAGTTCAATAAAATCAATTTGTCTTTCCGGCGGATCGTAAGCCATCACAAACTGATAATTCCCTGCGGACAACTTTTCGAGGAGGTCTTCGATGAAACAGCGGTAGAGATCCGCCACCAGCGACTCATCGCCATCAAGATTTAATCTGGATTTAACCTTTCCCTTTTCCGGGTATCTGGCCAACATGACCAGACAGAGTTTGCAATTCATTAGTGCCGGCTCAAATCTATTTTCCATGACCTTGCCAAACAAGATCAAAACACGGAGGAATGCTAACAGAGGGTGAAATGAATAGCAAATTCATAAGAGTAATATAATCCGGCCCATTATAACAAAATAGAATAGGCTCGTTTTTCACCCGTGCGCTGTCAACCATGATCCGCGACCCGGCGTCTGTTTTTTTATTGTCTTGACAGAAGAACATTATTTTTATAATCCGCAGTCACACGAGACGAGAGCTGAGGGGAACAATCCAATAAGACGGACAGCCTTAAATAAACATAAACCAAAATTTGAAAGGAGAAGGGTATGAAAAAAATTTTTACAAGTATTGTGGCGGCTTTGTTTATTGCAGTGATGTTAACGGCCTGCGCCGATGAAAAGGGACCGGCGGAACTGGCGATGCAGGCCGCGGACCAGGCTGTTAACGCCGTCAAGGCGGAGGCGGTAAAGCTTGTTCCGGATCAGGTAGCCGCTCTGGAAGCAGCTCTGGCCTCGGCAAAAGAAAAGATGGGCAAGGAAGAATACAAAGAGGCTTTAGCTGAAGCGCAGACCATTCCCGGAAAGGCCAAGGAAGTGCTGGCGGCGGCAAAGGCCAAGAAAGATGAATTGACAAAGAAATGGACGGAACTGACTCAGGGATTTCCTCAGATGGTTCAAGCCATTCAGGGCAAGGTGGATGAGCTTGCCGCGCTCAAGAAGCTGCCCAAAGAAATGACGGCCGAAAAACTGGCGGAAGCAAAAACAGGACTGGACGCCATCAAGGCTGATTGGACCAAGGCTCAGGAAAGCTTTACGGCGGGAAACATCGCTGACGCCCTTGCCGTGGCGAACACCGTGAAGGAGAAAACCACGAAAGCGATGGAAGCATTGGGCATTGCCCCCGCCGCTCCGGCAGCTCCTGAAACTCCCGGCGCACCCGCAGCTCCGGCAACCCCCGCGGCTCCCAAGACAAAATCATAAATCATCAAATTAAAAAGGGACATATTTTCGTGAGAGAATATGTCCCTTTTACAATCCGCCCGCGGCCGTATCACTTTGCCGGTGAACGCGGCCCATGGCCTTTTCTTGCTTTCTTTAAATATCACTTTTTTATGAGTTCCAGCCGTTTTTCAACGGCGGCGGCCTTCGCTTTGTCTCCTCGTGCGAGATAAAAATCATGCAGTTTGGCCAGATACGCCCAGAGCGGCCTGCGCCAGCCGTTAGCCGACGCCGCGGCCATGCCGGTTTGTAAAATGGCCTCGCTGGCGGGCAAATGCCTGACACAGACGCCGCAGGCAATCAACCTCGACAGCGGATCGTCAATGGCGGCGATCTCCCGGGCGGCCATCGTCAAATCCATGCGGGAAGCGGCTTTCAGAACGCCGGTGTAAGAGGACGGAAGCTCCCTGGCATCCACGGCGGCAAATTTCCCCTCCAGAAAAAGGCAGTAGGCCGTGTCCGGCGGGTTTGCTTCCAGGCGGGAAAGTTCCGTAAACTCAACGGGATCAAAACTTTCCAGCGATGCGGTGTGCAAAGCATATTTTGTTAAGTAGGCGACGGCTAAAAGCCCCAGATCGTTGCCGGCGGAGATTTCTCTTACGGCTTTCACAAAATGGGGTTCGGAAGCATCTTCTTTTCCCGCCAGAAAGTTGACCTTGTAATCTTCCAGGTGCCGGTGGGCATTATCTTTCCAGGCGGGAACCGGCGTTGAGCCGCAGGCGCAAAGCAATATGGCCATGATGAAAAAAAATATTTTTTTCATGGTTTTTTAAACTCCGGTTCTTTTTTGCCCCCGATGATCTTGTCCAGTTTTCTCACGGCATCGTCAATGGCGTTTACGGCGTCGTCAATATCGGAGCGCAGGATGCGGAAATCCTTCATGCCCTCGGAGGCATCCGTGCTGATTTTATTAATGTTGTCAATGGTTTTGTCCAGTTTCTGCAATTTACCGATAATATCTTTAAGGATGATGTTGGCCTGAGGCAGGGCGCCATCCTTTCCGTATATTTCCTGATCCGTCTTGTCCGCCATCTTATCAACTTTGTTAAGAATACGATCAACGCCGGCGGTGATGTCTCTGAGCTTTTTCAGGGAATCATGCAGGGCCTTGACGCTTTCTTCATCCGAAATGGCCATCTCCACCAGAGACTTTTTCGACGCCAGAGTGGTGGTAATTTTTTCGGCGTTGCCCAGTGTGCGATTTAAGTTCCCTTTCGGGTCGGACAGGCTTTTTGTCAGTCTTTCAATATTTTCAGCAATTTGCGTGACTTTTTCCAGAACGGGCTCAACTTTGGCGATGGCGTCGTTAATGTCATTGACGATGGTGACTTCCGGAATCTTGTTGGTGTCCAGCGGCGGACTTTCCAAATCATCCGTCTCGATCACAATACTGGCTGAGCCGATCAGGGGGCGGTATAAAATAAAATCGCTGTCCTGCCGTATCCATTTCACATGCCGGTCGGGAATTTTAATTTTAATCAAAACAATGCCTTTGTCATTAAGTTCCAGCGTTTGAACCTTGCCGATATCGAATCCGGAAAAAACAACGGGCATCCCGACCGTAAAACCGTCGCCGGACGGTGACGACAGGGTAAATATATGCATTTTTTCAAAAACACCTTTTGCCACGGCCAGATACAACAAAGCCGCAACCAGAATGGCTGCCGTGCAGGCAATGAAAAGACCGACTTTAGATTCTCGACGCCATGTCATAACTCACCATATTTTTCTTCCATCCATTGATAGTCATATATATGACAGCTTACGAATAAATCGTCAATTTTTTTCAAAGCGGCGGCGAGCCATTGCGTATCTTTCAGATGAGGAATGATTTTAAAGGGCTGGTCAATCAGGATTATGGCGTCCTTCACCATGGCCGCCCGGAGCAGCATGACGCAGAACCGCTCTTCGAAGTTAAGCGCCGGATTGCGTTTATCAGCTATCCGGCAAAGGCCGAGACGATCCAGATAATCAATCGCCAGACGCTTCGCCTCCTCCCTGGGCATGTTTTCATGATATTGCTTAATCAGCGCGATATTCAGGTAAACTTCCTGGTTGGAAATCAAGGGAGCGTCAACGGAAACCGGAGCCGCCTGTTGGGGATGGTCCGCTACAAACTGTTTCAGCGACGCCTCAAGCGTCGCCTCATCCGCAAACAGTCTTAGAATAATTTTATTAGTAATGACAGCACCTCGATCATCACGATGGCCGAAAAAACATTCACCATGCCCTGGGATACGACAATGGGAATACTGGTCAGTTCATGCGACGCCCGCAATCCGAAACGGATGGGGATCAGCGTGATAAAAAAACCAAAAATGGCGCATTTGCACAGGGAAATTCCTATATCAGAAAAATTTGTGGAATTTAACAGAAGTTTTGTATAAACGTCCACGCTCATCCCGAAAATCATCCAGGAAAACAAATTGCCGCTGACGAGCAGGACGATGGAAAACAGGCTGCTCAGTAAAACAATGGAGATAATGCCGTTAATGACGCGGGGCGCCAGCAGGTAATCCATAATGTCGATGTGAAACATTTCCAGGGTTTTTATTTCCCGGTTGACTTTCATCACCGCCATTTCCGTATTGATGGCGGCGCTGGAGCGCAGCGTGATCAGCAGCACGGTTAAAAACGGTGATAATTCCGTGACGATTAATCCCATCAGGACATCGCCGATGTACTGGGTCAATCCCATCTCTTTGAGCATTGTCAGCACGATGCCGATCAGCAATGACCCGAAAACGATGGATACGAGCAGCAGGACGGGTAAAATCTGCACGGAAGTAAAGTAGATCTGATTGATGAGAACTTCACGCATGGCGCTGCTGTAAGTTTTACGCCGGAAAATACGCAGAAAGACTTCGCCGGCGAAGGCAATGGTTTCGGTAAAATTCGTCAGCATCAGGATGGGGCGTCGTCCCATTTTTTCCAGGAAAGTCATCATTCTCATACTCCGCGAAGCGACGCCTATCCTAGCACAGGATGCGCAAGACTTCAAACCGCCATTACAATTCATGCCGGCTGATTTCTCCGGACTGGTTTTGCGGGACTATGAAAGCTGGTAAACTTTGTTCCTGAATAATTTCAGGCAGGCGTCGGCGACGGCGACATCGTAAAGAACACCCTTATTCTTTTCGATTTCTTCAAGAGCCGCCTTAATACCCAGGGACGGCCGGTAGGGACGGTGCGAAGCGATGGCCTCGACCACATCGGCGACGGCAAGAATCCGGGATTCAATCAAAATGTCATCCCCTTTCAGGTTGTTGGGATAACCGGTGCCATTGACGCGCTCATGATGCTGGTAAACAATTTCCGCCAGCGGCCAGGGGGATTCTATATCCTTCAATGTTTCAAACCCGCTCAACGGATGTTCCTGAACGAGAGAGAATTCCAGACTTGTTAACTTTGCCGGTTTGGTCAATATTTCCGAGGGAATGGACAACTTTCCAATATCATGGATGGAACCGGCCAAACGGATTCCTTCAATTTTGTTTTGATCCAACCCCATTTCCATGGCGATGCTGCAAGCCAGATCCGCGCACCGGGATTGGTGACCAGCCGTGTAGGGATCTCTGGATTCCAAAGCGGACACCAGCACTTGAATCGTCGTATTAACCGCTTTTTTGAGGTTGGAGAGGGTTTCCTGCAGTTTTTCTTCCGTTTGCTTACGCTCGGTAATATCATGTGACAGCCCTCTAAAACCCGCCGGCCTGCCCGATGAATCTTTCAAAAGCGATATCGATCCTTCAATATATCGTTCAGTGCCGTCTTTGTTGATAATCCGCCAAACGAATTCCCTGAGGGGGACGCCTGTTTTATAAACATGGTGATAAGCCTGAAAAACTTTTTTTATATCTTTTTT
>CAZBGE010000113.1:0-9135 GCA_964491435.1 uncultured Smithella sp. | reverse complement strand
ATTCATCAAATGATTTCCTGTCCCAGCCGCTGCTGAGACGGTCGGCCATGGCAATGACCCATTGCACGGGCGTTTCCGGCAAATGATGCCCGGCTGCCAAATTGATAAAGGAGTCCGCCAGGCCCCATTCTGATTTATTGAGCTGACGGGGCAGCAATTTTTCAATTTGCTCGACAAAAGCGGCCGTATAAACAGCATGTCTGTGTGTATAATGGCCATTGAAAAACGGTTGATACAGGCCAGCATTTGCATTGAGGCACTCCGGCGTGACATACATGGCATCCTCCGCCAGCTTCCCGATATCATGCAGCAGGCCGGCCAGAGCCACTTTCAAAACGGTATCGTCCATAACATCCCTCCTTTGCTTCTTTGCTTTGGTTCATAGCAGAAAATCAGTGAAATTCTCCACCCCGGCAACGTTGCCGCGGCCGCCGGGGTTTCGTCATTGCCATTCAACATTTATAACCTACCGCACGGCCAATAAATTGAGGATCACTTTGATCATTGTTTCTTTTTCGGCCGGCCTGCTCGCCGCGATCATCAGCGTGAGCGCAACAAGCGCGTTATTGTCCATTCGCTTGTGTCCGTTCCGGGTGAGTAAAAGACCGGTTCTCTGCAAGAAACATATGAAAAGCGCGGCGGCGATACGCTTGTTGCCGTCCACAAAGCTGTGGTTTTTGGTCACAAAATAAAGCAGATGCGCCGCTTTTTCTTCGATGGTCGGATAGACGTCTTTTCCGCCAAAGGTTTGATAAATGGCGCCAATGGCGCCTTGAAAGCTTTTGTCTTTTTCCTGACCGACCAAGGCTGAATCTTTGAATTTGACTTTCATCTGATTGATGATCAATCGAGCTTCATCATAGGTAAACCTGTATTTTGTTTTGCGTTTCCCTTTGGGGACAATCAGACGCTCATGATCGTAGTCATCCAGAATGCCCAGCGCCCTGGAATATTCGGAAATGATTTGGACAATGCCTTTTGCTTCGTCGGAAACGGCGTCGAGCAGGACGATGTTTCCCATCAGATGGACGGCTTCCTGCAATTCGCGGATTTTTTCCTGCTGGGCGGCAAGCCTTTTTTGGTTGATGGTGTAGCCTTCAACCAGGTGCTTACGCAAAACCTGTGTCGCCCAGATGCGGAATTGGACGCCGCGAAGTGACTTCACCCTGTAACCCACTGAAATAATTACATCCAGATTGTAGTGTGCAGTATCATAGGTCTTGCCGTCAGTGGCAGTTATCCGGAATTTCCGGATAACTGCTGGGGATGCCAGTTCTCCCTCACGAAATATATTACGGATGTGTTCGTTAATCGTCCGGATATCTTTATCAAACAGCTCGGACATCTGTTTTTGGGTGAGCCACACAGTATCCTGATCCAGTTGAACGTCGATCATCGGACCGTCTGCCGCCTTATAAATAATAATTTCGCCTTTTTTGAATTCCTGGTTCATTTTGTTCCGGCAACCCTTTCACTGGTTGATATTCAGACTGTTTAATGACTTCTATCATTCAATCAGACGAATCATTTCCCGATCCATTCTGATGCCGTAGCTTGTGTCCGGTTTTTTCCCGACGGCCTGAACGCCCAGTTGAGAGGCGGCCTGCATGCCGAAGGTCCGCGCCAGATCCTGACGGATTTTGCTGACATAAGAGAGCAGCTCTTCTTTTTCCAGCGCGCAGATACCCTTGTTCTGTGTGCTTCCGCCCAGCTTTTTGTAGAGATTGGTAATGTCTTTTTGCGCGGCGCTGATTTGATAAAAGTCGAGGTAGCATTCTGTGCAGCCTCCGCATCCGGCACGAACCTGACAGCAGCCCAGTTTTTGCATCGCGAAAAAAGCATAAAGGGCCAGCCGCGACGGCATCATTGTTAATTCCTTCTTTTTATAGATGATTCTGCCCCGGGTCAGATCGATAACCAGCGGTTCTTCCCGCTCGCGAATCAGGTGGCGCAAAATTTTGGCAGGTGTCTGGACCCGGCCGGTGGCGGGATCGCGGATGGTGTCTCTCAGGGAGATGAAGGGAATGGGCACCAGGTTCACGGAGGCGGACGCTGTGTCCCGAAGGATTTTGCCGCCGCGCACGTCGTGCATCTCCAGCATGGCGGGTTTTGCGGGCGGATAATAAAAGCCTTGATGGTTTTCAAATTCCGGTGAAATCAGGACATGATAAATGCGGTCGTGTGTCCGGCCATAAAGCTGCGCGGCGGTCATCAGGCAGGCGCTCATGGTTTTGCGGCCGCCGGCAATGGAAAAAAAGACAGTGTTTTCATTGTTTTGGGTGAAACGATGCGCCAGCGTCAGGCATGAGGAAAGCAGGATTTCGTTATCGGCGGCATTGGCAATGTCTTCCAGGGCATGACCTGTTTTATCGCGCAGAACGTGAACCGTCTCCGGCGCAAACCGTATTGAACGCGGATCAATGCCGTATTCTTTTAAATATTGATAAAAACAGCCATCCTGCGGGGCGAGAAGTCCGGAGAGAATCCGGTCGCGGCCGGTGCTGGTGGTGAGAACGTGAATTTCATCAACGCAGACACTCTCCTGATGCAGGGCGTAAAGGGTTTCGGTGATGACCTGCGGGCTTAATCCCGCTATGGCCAGAAGGATGTTTTTCATGATTCTCTCCGTTTCAAAAACGATCCAACCCTTCATGAAACATGCGGTTGATGGAAACCGTTTTTGGCGGACCCGAAGGTGCGCACGGCGTTATGCCATCTATCTTACGGAGCTGAAGCTCCGGACTACAAATGCAAGGAAAGCTCCGGACGACGACGCTGATTTTTCCCTTGTTCCGCATTATTTTTCACGGGCCTGAAGGCCCGGACTACACTCTTCTGATCCGTGAACTTGAACCCGGATCTTTCCCAGGCCGAACGTGGTTTGCTTTCCCAGGTGCGCCACTTCGCAAAACCGTAAAAGCGGCAGGTACTCGTCAAGTTGACCGCAATAGGTGATTTCGCCCGTCATGCCGCCCATCAGCATGGCCTGCTCCTGCCTGTTGGAATAGCGCCGCCAGTCATACCATCTGATTTTTGAATCTATGATCCTGATTTCCTCGGCGCGCTTCACCATTCCCCGGTAATCCAGATCCGGTTCCTGTCCGTCATAGCGCGCCAGAAGCGAGGAGACGCGCCGGAGCATGGCGCGGGTCAAAACATGAAAAGGCAATTCGGCATGGAGGTTGTTTTGGTATTTTAAACGCAGCGGTGTAACCAGTGTCAGCCTGATGTCAAATGCTTCTTTTTCCCGTATGACTGGCTGCGGCAAAACGGTTATGCTGGACAGAGACGGCTGTTTGCAAATTTTTCCGTCATGCCTGGAATAAGCAATGCCGTCATTGACGCAAACGCGCTCCAGAAAAAAAGAGGCGTGCTGGCCGTCCCGGCGCTTGCCGATACCCATCCGTCCCATCTGGTCGAAGGCGTAAATAAAGTAGGGAAGATATTCGTTGGCTTCACCAAAAAGAAGAAGAACAAAGTCCAGGCGCTCGCCTTGCCGATACGCGGTTTTACTGTCGTCCGGCGGTTCTATCACGTAAGGGTGGGGAACGGCCGCAATGCGCTGGCGCACAGCGGATGAAAAACCAGCGCTGGGAATGGCTTCAAAGACAGCGGGGTAGAGGCAGCGCGAGGCCAGCAGGCATTCTGAACATTCCTGCTTTTTAAGGGCGCAGACAACTTTTTTCAGCGCATGGCCGAAAACGCCGCGCAGCGTCGAACCTTTATAAAAAGGCAATACCGCATCATCTTCAAATATGCACGTAAATACGTATTGACCATAATCCAAGGCGAATAACCATTTTGAAATGTATTTTTTTGGGTCAGTGAATCGATTGGTGTTTATGACAAAAATAGCCGGGATAGTCAAGGCCATAAAACGACAACAAAACGGATGGAAAAATTCGATAAGCTGAGTTTCAAATGGCAGGCGATGTCATATTTGGGTCATTGAAAGGAAATTCCTATTTTTGTGTCTGTTTTTGCATGTTCATCCGCCTGCGGAATGCATCCGCCTCTTCCCCGAAAAGGCTGTTCTGCAAATCCCGTATGGCCTGCGCTTTTTTCTCATCGTTCATTGCCGGATCATTCAGAAGGACTTTCTCCTGGTCATGGTAATCAGCCTCCCTCTGTCTTTCTGCCGCCATTTCCTGATCAACCTGCTCCAGTTTGGCCACTTGGTCAGCGGTAAAATATTTTTCCCTGAACTCCTTGATTTTTTTCATCCTTTCATAATCGGTCAATTGCTGAAGATCCTTTTGATAAAGCGTCTGCTTTTCCTGATATATTTCGTACCTTTCCGGATCGCTTTGCGGAGCATCTTCCAGCAAAGCGGCATCCGCGCCCCACATTTCCTCTTTCAGATTGCTGATTCTTTTTTCCTTGTCGGCGCCATACAGATTGGGATCATTCTTAATGCTGTTTTTCCGGATGTTATATTCATGGGCTTTGACTTCCGCTCCCCACATGGCATCCGCAACATCTCTGCCGAAAACATCTCTCCGGTAATCCTGTAAGGACTGAAGATACCTCAGAAATTCCTCCGCCGTTTTCGGCTCGCCCCATGATTTCGCCTTTTCATTGATTTGCATTTCATAATCAATGAATTTTTTGTAAAGCGCAAACATCTCTTCCGCCTGGTGCGGCGCCAGTATGGAATGCAGATAGGCTTGCACAGCTTTGAGATGCTCTTCCATGCTTTTGAATTCGATGCGGGTTTCCATAAATTTAAAAAACCGCACCGTGTAGGCGTTGATAATTTCTTTGGAAAAATATTTCCGGGGATCTTCATCAGGCGATTGGGCAGGAAAACCTTTCAGAAACATTTTCACATCTTGCAGAGAAATGTTCCGTCCGGCGCCGATAATATGATGCGCCGCGGCATCATCAGGCAGATCTTCCGATGACTGCCGATAAAGCACATAGCTGGAAACGCCAACGATGATCATGATCAATAACGAAAGGATGATTTTCTTTTTCACAGGCACATTATTATCGTTTCGGACGGAAAAATACAAGCCGTATCACCTCTTTGTTTTACCCAGGCAATACGGCTCTTAATGAAACGTTATATTATGAGGTTTTGAAATTAAAACCCTCTTTTCTTCAAGTCCGCGGCAATGTTCGTAAAGTGGGCCGGAGCGTCATATCCCGGTGTCGGCAGGCTCAAAAGACCAACTTCCGACAAATGATTTACGCCAAACCAGCCGGTAAGGGTTCCTCTGTAATTACCCCATTTCGCCGATGAAACGGAAACCAAACCGTCATTAGCTCCTTCAACCGGTTTAATCGCCAGCCATAATGGCGTCATGATTTGTCCGCCGATAACTGTTTTGCAATCGGAGCCGTAACTCTGATAATAAACACCGTTCATATCGGGGACATTCGGGTTGAATGTATTTTTCATGTACCAGGTTGTTTCCTGGAAACCATTTGTCGCGCTGTCCGTTCCGGAAACACCCAGCAGGCTGTAAACTAAATCAAGAAGACCGGCGATTGCGGACGTCAACCCGGTTGTTTCACCAAAATTCATAATCGCGTCGGCAACCGGGCTGCCCCGGTGCGGACTGCTCATGCTGGTATAGCTGGCGACGTGGGGCGCCATGCCAAGATTGGTGATGGCGTACCGTGTATAAAGACCGCCGTCGGAATGACCGATGAGGTTGATCTTTTCCGCACCGGTAATGGCCAGTATTTCCTTGACTTTCGCTTTCCATTCTATCGCCTTGTATTCTTTGGATTGCATGGGATTTCCACTGGTGATGAATACCTGAGCGCCGTTTTCCCTCATGGTTTTGGGGATGCTGCCCCAATAGTCGGTAATGCCCATTACTTCCGCGTTGGCGCCCATACCATGTGAAAGGACAATCGGGTATTTTGTCGCTGCCTTCGTGCTTGCCGCCATTGAAACCATGGGTAATGCAATCAAAAGTACGATGACGCCTATTAATGCTTTCTTCATAACAACCTCCCAGAAGTATTTTTTATAATTCCGCGTCTCTTGGACCGCCCGTTAAAATTAAGGACGACAGGAGACCTCATATCCGGTTTTTAGCTGAAAAGCATACTGCGTGCCAATAAATTCATTGTTCTGACATACTTATAAGCAATGAAAATATAAGGAGAAACAATTGATGGCAGTTTAGCCAGCTAAACTGCCATTGATGTGGCAATATACCCCATTATCAAATATTATATACATAAATCATCGTTTTACTTAAATAATCACAAGATGGGTATCATCGCCCCATAATGAGGCACGCGAGTTCAACTCTTTATGAATGATTTAAACCGAGTTTCTGCATTTTCATGAAGAGAGTCTTGCGGTTAATGCCCAAAGCTGAAGCGGTCCGGCCGCGGTGCCAGTTATGCTCCGTCAGAGCTTTGATAATGTGGTCTTTCTCCAGGGCTTTCAGGTTCAGCATCGCCTCCGTCGTGTCATTATGATCGACAGACCTCCGTGAAAGCTGTCTTCCTGCCGCGGGAACAACCCTTGACAATAAAACAGTCCTGATTGATTCCCCGGCTGCCGGCGGCTCCTCTTGCAACCGCGCCGGACTGATTGCCGGTCCCCCCGCAAAATCCAGCCTTTTCAGGGTCAGGTAGCGGTGCAGAACGTTCTGAAGCTCACGGATATTCCCCGGCCAGTCGTAGTTCAACAAGGCTTCGGTGACATGGCCGGGCAGTGGAGGATGATTTTTATCGTAAAGCTGGAGAAAGTGTTCAATGAGGAGCTGCATATCCTCTTTTCTTTCCCGCAGCGGGGGCAGATAAATGGGAAGGATATGAATCCGGTAAAAAAAGTCCTCCCGCATAATCCCCTGCCTGACCAGTTCCCGGAGATTACGGTTCGTGGCCGCAATGATCCGCACATCCGCATTCTTTCTCGCGCTGCTTCCCACGGGCGTGTAACCGCCTCCGGCAATGGCCCGCAAGAGCTTGACCTGCATGGTCAAACCTATTTCGCCTACTTCATCAAGAAACAGAGTTCCGCCGTCCGCCTCATCAAGATAACCGGGCTTATCCATGCTGGCGCCGGTGAACGCGCCTTTTTTATAGCCGAAAAACTCACTTTCCATGAGCGTTTCCGGAATAGCTCCGCAATGGACGGTGACAAATGATTTTTTACCTCTGTCGCCCGTCTCGTGGATCGCCTTGGCCACCAATTCCTTGCCTGTGCCCGATTCTCCGTAAATGATCACGTGGGCCTGCGTCGCCGCCGCCTGAAGAATGAATTCGTAAACCTCCTGCATGCCCTGGCTCTTGCCGATGATGTCGCAAAACCGGTAGCGCTCCCGGATGGACGAACGCAGGCGGATGTTCTCCTGCTGGAGCTGCTCCTGGCTTTCCAGCAGGGCGAGTTCAGCCTGTTTTCTGGATGTGATGTCCGTGAATGAGGCGATAAACTGGCCCGCCCCGGGAATTTGCCCCAAGCGGATAAGAACGTCGAACCGCTCCCCGTGACGGTGGACAATTTTACATTCGTATTCGACGGGCTTGTCTCCCAGGCGACGGGAAAAACACTCCATGAGCGCATTGCGGTCTCCCGAGGCAATAAAGTCCGTGAATTTCATCTTGCCTTCTATTTCATCTTTTCCATATCCCAACTTTTCTACAAACCGGTCATTGACCATGAAGATCAAAAAGGAATCCTCCATGATCACCATCGGGAGCCCTGCATTCTCAAATACACTGCGGTAACGCTCTTCACTCTTCTTCAGGGCCTGTTCCGCCAGCTTCCGCTCGGTAATATCCCTGCCTTCTCCCAAGATATACAAGGGCTTGCCTTCTTCGTCCCGTATGAAGCTAAATGAATCCTCGATCCATAAAGTGCTGCCGTCCTTGCGGCGGCATTCAAGTTCCAGTAAACGCGTTAAAGAATAGGATGAAGGAGCAGCCAGCGCCCTGGGCATTTCAATGGCATAGAAATCCATCGCAGCCTTGAAAGAAGCCGCCGTTAAAAATTTATAAAACGGAAGATTTGTAAACTCATCTTGTTCATACCCCAGCAACTTCGCCGCGGATGGACTGACATATTTAACTTTCAGGTTGATATCCATGAGCCACACATAGTCTTTCATGTGGTCCGCCAGGAGACGGTACTGGGATTCGCTTTGCATAAGAGCTTCTTCCGCCTTTTTGCGCCGGGTAATGTCGCGGAGATTGATAATCGCAGCTTCAACAGTATTGTCGCGAACCAGATTGGAGCCAATTGCTTCGAACGTACGCCAGTTTCCATCCTTATGACGAAGGCGTATTTCTATGTTTGAAACAGGGGCATTTGGATCATGAAACCGTTCATCGAATATATCCGTCACCAGTTTCAAATCATCCGGATGAATGTAATCAAAGACGCTGCCGCCAAGAAGATCTTCCGTTTTGTATCCTAATGTTTTTTCCAATGCCTGATTTTTATAAGTGATCATCAGTTCCCGATCCAGAAGAATGATGATGTCCGAAGATTGATCCGCCAGAGCCCGGAACTTCTGTTCCTTGTTTTGCAGTTCGCGCTCAATCTGTTTACGTCCGGTAATGTCGCGAATGATGCCTCTGAAACCCGCCGGGTTGCCTGATGAATCTTTTTTTAATGATGCGGACGCCTCAACATGTCTTTTAGCCCCGTCTTTCCTGATCATCTGCCAGTCAAATGCCTTGGAAGATTCTCCCGTGCTGAAAACCTTATGAAACATTTGGAAAACTTCTTTGGCCGTTTCTTCATCAAGAAACTGACGGTGATTCATCCCCAGCAGTTCTTCCCGGGAGCATCCGCCAAGTTTGCATAAGGAATTATTGAAGAAAGTAAAGTTGCCTTCCAGATCGACTTCGTAATAACTGTCTTCAATATTTTCCAGGATATTGCGATATTGTTCTTCGCTTTCGCGGCGCATTGCTTCCGTTAAACCGGACCGTCCGGCAATCTTCCGGCATCCGCTATGATTTTCAGACACATTGTCATGCTTCTGTCTTGTCACGTTTTTTTCCTTGAAGACCGTACCGCCCGCCCCGGCGCCCCGCTCCCAGCCAATGTTCAGATGGACTATACCCGTATGCGCAGAATATATGGAGAATGATATTGCGTGTCAATGTAATTTTGACAACGCGAATATGGAATATATTTCGTTTATAATTTTATTATTT
>CAZBGE010000112.1:0-9463 GCA_964491435.1 uncultured Smithella sp. | reverse complement strand
GCGGCACGGGCGGCATTGAAAATTTCTTTACCGGTTCTCTGGATGTCGCCGTAGGCGATATTGTTTTTCACGGTATCATTGAAAAGAATGGTCTGCTGCGTAACAATGGCAATCTGGCGGCGCAGCGATTGCAGAGTCACATCGCGCACATCATGGCCGTCGATCAGGACCCGGCCTTCGGAGACGTCGTAAAAACGGGGAATCAGATTGACCAGAGACGTTTTGCCGCCGCCGCTCATGCCCACAAACGCCACCACTTCACCCGCCCTGATCGAGAGGTTGATGTTCTTCAATACCGGCTTGTCGGTATAGCGGAAGGTGACATTTTCCAGATCGATGCTTTTGGCGACAGGCGGCAGCACCCCTGCCTCTGGTTTGTCTTCAATATCCGGCACCCGGTCAATGATGCTGAAAATCCGTTCTGCGCCGGCGATGCCTTGGTTGATGGTATTGTTGACATTGGTGAGCCGTTTGACCGGTTCATAAAGCATCAGCAACGCGGCGATAAAAGAGAAGAAAGTGCCGGGGGTGGAATGGCCCTCCACTACATTGTATCCGCCGTAAAAAATAACGGCGGCCATTCCCAGTCCGCCCAGAAATTCCATCAACGGACTGGACATGGCATTTACGGAAACTGCTTTCAGGTTATATTTAAACAGCCTTTCATTTTCCGCGGCAAATCTTTTATTCTCATATTTTTCCATGCCGAAGGCCTTGACGATGCGGGTTCCGGAAATGGTTTCCTGCAAAAGGGAGCTCAATGTTCCCATGGTAATTTGCGAAGAGGTCGTCACCTTGCGCATTTTTCTGCCAAACATGGCAATCGGATAGACGGCTACCGGAAAGACGACGATGGCGATGAGCGCGAGTTTCCAGTCCGTGTAGAAAATAACTCCGACCAATGACACCAGCATAAAAGTATCCTTGACCATGGCGGTGATCGCTTCCGATGAAGCGGTCTGCACGGCCTGGACATCATTGGTAATCCTGGACATCAGCAGTCCGGTGGGATGCTCGGAGAAAAAAGACAGGGATTGTCTCTGGATCTGTTCGTAGAGTTTGTTGCGCAAATCCGTCACGATCCGCAGACCGATGGAACTCATTAAGATCGTCTGTCCGTAATTGGCCAATCCTTTAAACAGAAAAATGGCCACTACTGCGAAGGGAATCCATTTCAGCGCCGCAATGTCCTTGCTGACGAAGATTTCGTCAATCGCCGGCTTGGAAATGAGGGGCAGAGCGGATTGCAGACCGCCGGCCATGATCATGCAAAGCGCGGCAAAGAAAAAACGCACGTAATACTGCTTCGCCATCCACAATAATCTTTTAAAAACATCCATAGTTTTCCTATATCATATCACAGGCCATTTGCGCAGCCCTTCTTGCGGCGCCTGGTTCACCCAGCTTGGCGCGAATATCGTTAAGCTCCATGATAATATCCCGTTTTCTCTCATCGTTTAACAAAATGGCCAGCGCTTCGGATGCGATGCGCGGACCGTTAGCGTTTTGTTGAATTAACTCCGGGGCAACGGTTTTACCGGCGATAATATTAACCATGCCGATGTGCTGCGGTTTGATGATCATTCTGCCGATGAATTCCGAAAAAAGAGAAACTTTGTAGATGACAATCAGGGGGACGCCCATCAGGCCGGTTTCCAGTGTCGCCGTTCCGGAGGCCACAATCGCCAGATCACAGCAAGCCAGCACATCATACGCGCGTTCCGGAACAATGGTGATTTTTATCCCGGAATCTGCAACAATTCCGGCGACAAATGTTTCTTCCAGCGTGTCCGCCAGAGGCAGAATATACTGCGTATCCGGTATCCTTTCAGAAATAATCCGGGCCGCGGCAAGCATTTCCGGCAACAGTTTGGTAATTTCCGACATCCGGCTGCCCGGCAGCAATCCGATGGTGGTTTTTTTTTCAGACAGTCCAAAGTGAAGCTTGGCCTGGGATGGTGTGAAATCGGTTCTTACGATGTCCCGAAGCGGATGGCCGACATAATGAACGGTAAATCCCCGGGCGGCGTAAAAATCCACCTCAAAAGGAAGAATGACAGCCATTTTGTCAACCAGCTTTTTGATTTGCCCGACTCTTCCTGCGCGCCAGGCCCAGACCTGCGGACTTATGTAATAAAATGTTTTAAGATTTCTTTTCTTGGCGGCGCGCGCCGCAATGTTGAGGTTGAAGTCGGGAAAATCAATTAAAATAACAAGATCCGGCCTCATTGCATCCATGGATTTTTTTATTTGGGAAATGATTTTGAAAAACGCGCCGATTTTTGAGAAGACTTCGGTAATGCCGACAACCGCAATGTCCGCGGCATGGGCCATTAATGTTACACCTGCTTCCCGCATCTTATTGCCGCCGATGCCGTAGAATCGGAGTGTGGGATTGATGGAAAGCATTTCCCGGACGAGAAAAGAACCGTGCAAATCACCGGAAGCTTCTCCCGCGATAATCATCACGCTGGGCAAATGTTCCTTCGCCGCCGGCTGGCTCGCCTTTATGCCGTTTTTTTCAACAGACATCACTGGTCACATCAGCCGGACTCATAACTTGAAATCCTCCTGCGTTTTCATCTTTTGAAGAATTTCCGCGGCCAGGGCGAGCGACCGGCGGCCATCTTCACCGGACACCAGCGGTTTTTCGCGGGTCCGGACGGCGTTGATAAAAGATCGGATTTCTTCCTCCAGGGGATCGTGGCTGCCCACTTCTATGTGATTTTGAACGATTTGCTGCTTTCCGTCGCTGTTCGTGATTTTACTCAGGGACAGGATTTCTCTTTTCTGACAGTCCACCGAGTGATATCCCTCCGGACCGAAAAAACGGATTTTCTGCATGGTTTTGGCGCTGATCCGGCTGGCGGTGATATTGGCGATGCAGCCGTTGGCAAACGACAGCCGGACGTTCGCGATATCAATTTTGTCGGAAAGGATGGGAACGCCCACGGCTTCCACATTGAGAAGCGGCGCATCCACAAATTTCAGGATCAGGTCCAGGTCGTGAATCATTAAATCCAGAATCACATCGACATCAATGCCCCGTTCGAAAAAAGGATGCAGGCGGTGAACTTCGATAAAAACCGGACGGGTGATGACTTTTTCCAGCGCGAGGATCGCGGGATTGAATCTTTCGACAAAACCGACCTGCAAAATCAGGTGGTTGTTCTGCTGCAGCCTCAGGAGCTCATCCGCTTCCGCAAGGGTTGCGCAAAGAGGTTTTTCCACCAGCACATCAACACCCGCCGCCAGAAAATCGCGGGCGACGGCGAAGTGATCGTCCGTCGGAACAGCGATGCTGACCGCATCCACTTTGCCCAGCAGATCCCGGTGATCCGTGTAAGACTCGCATGCATAGAGATTCGCTGCCTTTTGCGCTCTTTCCATTTGCGTGTCGGATACGGCGACGATTTTGCAGGACTCTATTTTAGCGTACTTCTGGAGATGGTAGCCGCCCAGATGACCAATGCCGACCACGCCGATCCTGATGATTTTTCCTTGATTCATTTTTTTCCTTCAGCGGCAGACACCCCGTTTTGATTCTTTAATAAAAGTTATAAAATTACGGACTTCCGGTAAGTCCGCCACCTCTTTTTGCGCTTTTTCCAGCGCGGCTTCCAGAAGCAGATCGGAGCGGAAGATGATCCGGTAAGCATCTTTGAGCGCTTTGATGGTTTGCTCGGAAAAACCTCTCCTCTGAAGGCCGACCAGATTCAGACCGAAGAGTTTAGCATGGTTGCCGTTCGCCAGGGTATAGGGAGGGACGTCTCTGGCGACGCCCGATGCCCCGCCGATGAACGCATGCGCCCCGATCGTGGAAAATTGATGGACGCCCGTCAAACCGCTGATGATCGCATGGTCTTCCACATGAACATGACCGGCCAGCGTCGCCACATTGGACATGATCACATGATTTCCCAGTTTGCAGTTATGCGCGATGTGGCAGTAGGCCATGATCAGATTATGATCGCCGAGAATCGTGACGCCGATGTCGGCCAATGTCGAACGGTGAATGGTGACGAATTCCCGGATGGTGTTGAAATTGCCGATCACCACGCGTGTTTTTTCGCCGCCGAACTTCAAATCCTGCGGGGGGGCGCCGATGGAGCAAAACTGAAAAAAACGGCATCCCTCGCCGATACGCGTGAAATCATCGATCACGACATGCGGACCGATCACGGTATCCTTGCCGATGATCACATCGTTGCCGATAATGCTGTAAGGACCGATTTCCACGCCGTCGCCCAGCTGGGCGTCCGGCGCAACAATGGCTGTCTGATGAATTTTCATGTTATTCTTTACCTGTCTGGCTTATTTTTGCTTCAAGCTGTTCCACTTGTCTGATTAATTTTTCCAGTTTGACGCGCATCTCCGGAAGTCTGGTTTTGGAGATTTCCACTTTCAGCCATTGTTTATGCGGCAGAAACGGCGTTCCCCCGCCCACCTGTCCTTCGGGAACATTCCTGTGAATGTTCGATGACGCGCCAATCATGGCGCGATCTCCAATGGAAATATGGCCGACAATGCCCACCTGTCCGCCCATGATGACGCTCCGTCCGATTTTCGTCGATCCGGAAATGCCGGTCTGCGCGGCAATGACGGTATTCTCTCCAATGACGACATTATGGGCCACCTGCACGAGATTATCAATTTTCACATTGCGCTGAATCCAGGTTTTTCCCATCGTGGCCCGGTCAACCGTGGTGTTGGCGCCCAGCTCCACGTCATCGTCGATCTGCACAATGCCGACTTGGGGGATCTTTTCGTTGCCCGCGCCTGGTGAGGAAAAGCCGAAGCCGTCCCCGCCGATTACCACGCCCGCGTGCAGGATGACACGCTTGCCAATCACGCAATGGTGATAGACGCTGACATTGGCGTAGAGGACGGAATCCTCGCCGACAGAGGCGTTTCGCCCGATAAATACACCCGGGTAAAGGACCGCGCCTTTGGCGACGCCGGCGCCGCGCCCAATGAAAACCCCGGGAAACACGGTTGCCTGATCGGAAATGGAAGCGCCATCTTCAATGAATGCGGCGGGGCTGATGCCGGCGGGACCGTGTTCCACAGGATGGAACAGCGCCAGAAGTTTTCCAAAGGCGACGTAAGGGTTATCCAGGACAATAAGATTCTTTTCCGGCGCCACGGTTCCCGGCGGAACCAGAATCGCCGCCGCCCCGGTTGTTTTCAACATGGGGAAATACTTCGGGTTGGCGATAAACGTCAAATCGTTCTCGCCTGCTTCATCAATCGGGCGGATGTCACTGATCATCTTCTTTCCGTCACCGGCAACCGCGCCGCCGACGAGGACGGCTATTTCCTCGATACTTTTTTTCATACGCTGCATCAAAAGTTACTGCTGTGTTTTATTGAACTCATCGATGACTTTCTTGCTGATATCGTTATTTTTGTCGTGATAGGGCATCGGCATGGTGCTGATATCCAGAATCAACGTATATTTTTCCTTTTCCGCAATGCCGCGGACGACTTTCAGAATTTGGGGTATCAATCTTTGCGAATATTCCTGATCACGCTTCTGCAGCTCTTTGTTGGTGTCGTCAACAAGAATCTGGTAATCGCGCAGTTTTCTCTGATAGGCGGTTTCCTTGTCACTGCGCGCGCTGGCCTTCATCACGGAGCTTTGCTTTTCGAGTTCATCTTTTATCTTCTGGACTTCGTTTTCCATCGCTTTGATACCGGCCTGCTTTTTTTCAAATATTATTTTAAATTCCGCCGCCGCTTTTTTGCCGGCATTCGAGTTTTGAATAATCTCCTGCATATTGATGAAGCCGATCTTATCGGCGGCAAAAGACGCGCTGCTCCAGGCGAAAACAAGCAGAACCAATCCCGCAATCAGACAAATATTTTTTTTCATTTATACTTTCCTCCTCCTTTAGGTTAATCCATATTTCTTCAATAACTGAAATTTACCTTCGATCTTCAATGCGCGATTACATGAACATGCCGATGGTGAATTCAAACCGGCCTTTGGAGTCGTCGTTCAATCCCTTGTTGTCCAGGACATAACCGTATTCCAGCCGCAAAGGACCAATCGGTGAATACCAGCGGACTCCGAGGCCGCAGGTTTTTCTTAAATCGTCCAAATAGTATTTGTTGTTCCAGGTATTGCCCGCGTCAAAAAAGACAACTCCTTTCATACCCGCGTCTTTGATTAACGGGAAAACAACCTCCAGGGAAAAGTTCAACATGGTCGTGCCGCCGACCACGTCGCTGGTTCCCGGATTGGTCGGACCGACATAGCGCAAACCCCGCAGGGAATTGATGCCTCCCAGGACATATCTTTCGTAAATCGGAATTTTGTCATCGCTGTCGTCATTGTTTTGCAGATAGCCGATCCTGCCTCTCGCGCCGAAAACAACATCCCAGAAGAGATGGTAATAACCTGATAACGTACCTGCGTATTTCGTAAATTTCGTATTGCCGCCGAACGGCATGCCCGCATGCTGGACGGAAACGGAGGCTTTGATGCCCTTGCTGGGAAACATGGCGTCGTTTGTGGTGTCGTAGGAGGCAGTGACGGTTACGGAACTGGTCGTTCTTTCTCCGGCCTGGGCTTTGATGTAGGAGGACGCGGTTTGCTGATTAATATCCTGAATATTGTCCATGCTGAACTTATAACCGACATAACCGACGATGCTCTTCCAAATCGGATAGCCCAGGGTCACGCCCGTGCCTTTGGTGTCCAGAGTGTAGGAATCATATTCCTTTTTGTATTTCCAGAGATCCGCCTTGCACCACAACGGCAAATCGAAAAGCCAGGGTTCGGTAAAGGACAATTCATAATTATTAGTGGTGGAACCAAGCGAAGCTTTCAGACTTAAAACCTGCCCGTAACCCAGAAAATTCTGCTGGACAATCTGCGCCATAATCACGGCCTGGTCCACGGCGCTGTAACCAGCGCCAATCATAAACATGCCCGTGTTCTTTTCCTTGACCCGGATATTAATATCCATCTTGTTATCCGGAGCTTTTTCCGTCTGGAAATCCACTTCTTCAAAATAACGCAATTGATTCAAATTGGTATAACTGTTTTTCAATTTGCTGGATGAATACAAATCCCCTTCCACAACCGACAGCTGGCGCCGGATGACTTTGTCGCGGGTGATGGTATTGCCGGAAATGCCAATGCGGGAGATATGAACCAGTTCACCCTTGCTGATCTGAAAGTTCACATCCACGAGTTGTTCTTTTTCGTGAGTGGCGATTCTGGGATTGATGTCGGCATGCGCGTAGCCTTCATCGTTGGCGGCCAGTGTTATGGCCTCCATATCCTTCATCAGAGCTTCCCGATCGTAATGGTTGCCGGTCTTTGTCTTTAACAGGGCAAGCAGGTCGGCTCTGGGTTTTTCCAGAAAGTCGCCGGAAATCTCAACCTTGCCGATTTTAAATCTTTTACCCTCCTTGACATGTATCTTGATATAAATGCCTTTGGCGTCGTGCGTGATCACCGGTTCGCCAATCTGAGAATTGATAAAACCATTATTGAAATAAAAAGCTGTTAATTTTTGCACATCCTGCTTGAGTTGCTGGGTTTGCAGGATGCCTGTGTCCGTAAGAAAACCCAACAGGGTGCGTTCCTTGGTGGCCATCATATTGACCAGTTCTTTTGTGGAATAAGCTTCATTCCCCTCAAAGGCAATGGAGCGGACATAGATCCGGTCATTCTCTTTAATATCCAGAATCAAAATAACATCTTTGGGGCCGTCTTTTTCCAGGCGGTCTTTGATTTCGGCGTTGTAATACCCCTTGGCGTCATAAAGGAGCTTGATTTTTTGAATGTCTTCCTTGATTTTTTCCTGATTCAGGCCCTGACGGACCTTGGTGGTCATGGCGTCCAGAATGTCGTCCCGATCCAGTTTTTTATTGCCGGCGAGCCGGATTTCCGAGATCAAGCCTTTTTCCATGACCGTGAAGGTCAGGATTTTGCCTTCCGGTTCTGTCGTGACGCCGGCGCTGACATCCTGAAAAAATCCCATTTTGAAGATGGCTTTAATGTCGGCGGAGACATTTTCTTCATTGAGAGTGCCGCCAACCTTGCTGCTGAGTTTCTGCTTGATGGCGTCCGCGCCTATTTTACGGTTGCCCGCAATATCAATCCGGGCGATTTTGTCCAGCAGGCCGGCATCAGTCAGTATTTCTTTTTTTAATTCATTCGCCAGCGCTTCATGGCCGGCCGGCCTTTTGCTCTGAACGGACACAGCCGGCAAGATTTTCCCCCGGGAGACATCTATAATTTGCGCGTCAATATTTAACGTATCGCCAAATTGCGTGATACTGCCCATGACGACATAGTCCACCCCCAGGGCTTTGCCGGCCCCGGCGGCTTGATCCTTATTCAGAACAATCTTGCTTTTGGCGAAATCACCCGCTTCGACAACGGTAATTTTCTTCTCCCGCTGGAATTCCCGGAACAGGTGCTGATAAATGGAATCCTGTAACGCGCCGCTTTCGGCGCTGGCATGCACGTCAAAAGGCAGAATGCATATTTTCTTGATATCCTGGGCTTGGACATGCGCAAGAAAGCAAAATAGGACTAGAAACAGAATTAAGAATACATGGAATGCTTTTTTGTTAAGAATCATAAATTTTCCCGTCGCGAAGGCCGATTCTGCTGGACATCCTGTCCGCCAGGAGTTTGTTGTGCGTGACAACAACCAACGTTATTTGTTTTTCTGTATTTAAATTTACAAGAATGTCTTCTATCTTTTTTCCTGTTTCCGTGTCAAGGTTTCCTGTCGGTTCGTCCGCCAGTAAAATTTCCGGTTCCATGATCAGGGCGCGGGCGATCGCCACACGCTGTTGCTCCCCGCCGGAAAGTTCGCCGGGCTTGTGCTTCAGGCGATGTTCCAGCCCCACCTCCCGCAGCAAATAAGAAGCCCTGTCCATGGCTTGTTTTTTGGCGGCGCCGCTGATGAGCGCCGGCATCATGGTGTTTTCCAGCGCGTTAAATTCCGGCAGCAGGTTATTAAACTGGAAAACAAAACCAATCGTCTTATTGCGAAATGCGGCTATTTTCTTTTCGCCCCACTGAAAAACATTGTTTCCGGCAATGGCCAGAGCGCCGGATGTCGGATGATCCAGCGTGCCGAGAATGTGAATCAGCGTGCTTTTGCCGGCGCCGGAAACACCCACGACCGCCAGGGATTCGCCCCTTTTAATCTCCAGATTCAAATTTTGCAAGACTTCAATTTTGTTGCCGTCTTTTACAAAAGTTTTCGATAGGTTTGTCAGGGTAATCATATCCGTCGCTTCGCCAGGTCTGTTATTCGTATCTCAGGGCTTCCGCCGGGTCCAGCCGGGAAGCTCTCCAGGAGGGATAAATGGTTGACAGAAAGCAAATCAGCAGTGTGCCAATCACAATCGTCACCACATCGCCATAATTCACCTTGGAGGGAAGTTCGCTCAGGTAATAGACGTCGCCGGGCAGGATTTTGAAATTAAA
>CAZBGE010000111.1:0-9793 GCA_964491435.1 uncultured Smithella sp. | reverse complement strand
TCCGGCAGTTTTGGCCCGGCGCCGCCTGGATTTGCATGGTCCGCCTCTGCCGGTTTTGTAAGATTTGCAGAGGCAGGAAGATTTTCCGGTCCAAACGTGTTTTGCGCCGGGACGGCCGGACTTGCGGCCTTGGGGATCGGCTGATGAAGTTGCGTCATTTCCGGCGCCGGCTGATTGATGGTGTTCACAAAGAAAACCACGCCGGCCAGGACAATGATGATTAACAAAGTCCACAGATGGGCCTTATACCGGCGAAACAGGTCAAGCAGAGAAGCATCCGGGGGCTGTTCCGCCGTTTGTTGCTCTTCTTCCTGCTGTGTTTGCAGAGTTTGCAGGTAATTTTCATAGCGCTGCAACACAGGCTTGCTGTCCACGCCTAAAGCACGGGCGTACGTTTTAATGAAGTTTCGCGTGTATATCGGGACGGGCAACAAATGAAAATCGCCGTTTTCAATAGCCTCCAGATTGACCACACTGATCCGTGTGCGCTCAAAGAGCTGCTTCAGGGTCAGCCCCGAATTCTCCCGAGCGGTTTTAAAATCAATCGTATTGGAATCAGCGCTGTTTTCCATCGTCATGAACCTAACACAACTTCATTATTTATGGCTTGTTTAGCATTATTTCCCATGCAGCGCAATGTGTAAGATTGCTCTTACTATTTGGCGGAATTTATGGTTAATGTCTTTACGAAAAACGCTTCATAAGGAATGGATCATGATGACGGAGAATATGAATTTTGCAAAAAATCTGGCGCGCCAGGCCGGACGGCTGCTGGCTGAAAAGCTTGCCGGCAAAAATCAAATTTATTATAAGGGCGCCATCGACCTGGTGACGGAAGCGGACAAGATGTCGGAAGAACTGATTCTTGCGGAAATCAGCCGCCGGTATCCCGACCATGGAATTTTGTCTGAAGAATCGGTCCAGAAAAATGAGCAGGCTCCTCTGCGCTGGATTATCGATCCCCTGGACGGGACAACCAATTATGCTCACGGATTTCCTTTCTTTTGTGTTTCCATTGCTCTGGAGAAAGAAGGCTTTGTCGAACTGGGCGTGATTTACGATCCGACCAGAAATGACCTGTTTTTTGCGGAACGCGGCGGCGGCGCCTATCTCAATGGCCGGCAACTGCAAGTCTCTTCCGTGAACGATTTGTCACATAGCCTTCTGGCCACCGGTTTTCCTTATGATATCCGGGTGAGCCAGGAGAACAATCTTAATTATTTTAATTTGATGGCAAAGAAAGCACAGGCGATCCGGCGCGCCGGCGCCGCGGCTCTGGATCTGGCCTATCTGGCCGCCGGACGATTTGACGGATTCTGGGAACTGAAACTCAAACCATGGGACACCGCCGCGGGCTGCCTGCTGGTGGCGGAAGCCGGTGGAATCATTTCGGATATGGATGGCGAGGCATGGAATCTGTTTTCGCCGGGACTCGTTGCCAGCAACAGTCTGATCCATCGGCAGATGATGGAAGTGTTTTTAAACACATAACTGCTTCAAATTGAGTTCAGCAGTTTTCCGGTCATCTCCGAAGGTAACGTCGCGGAAAGCCCAAACGGTGAAAGTTTATTCCATTCGATTTTATAAACACATTTTCCTAAAACGCGAATATCTTGTCATATCTGAACAATTTTGATACGCTCCGCGGCGCAAATTTGTTGCTGCATAAACAAATTTGTACTTTAATCATTTATTTGCCAAGAAATGATTTTTCCCATGATTTTTTCTCAACGTGTCTTTTGCGGTCAAGTGACCCCGGATGATGTCGGACGCCAGGCGCTGCTTTGCGGCTTGGTTGATGCTTTCCGGGCTCACGGCGGTTTGCTGTTGAGCCGTTCCCCCGTGACCCCTGCCCGTTTTGCCGCATTGCTGAAAATGCTTGCGCAAGACGAGATTAACGCCCATGCAGCGCGGGAAGTGCTGACCCGCCTGTTTGAAAGTCACGAGTCTCCCGAAGCCATCGTGATCGCGCGCGGATTTAAGCAGGTTTCCGACACGGGAGCGCTGGAGGCGATGGTCAACAAGGTTTTAAGCGAGCAACCCTCGGCCGTAAACGATTTCAAGAACGGGCAGGGCAAGGCGATGGGTTTTCTCATCGGCCAGGTCATGCCAGCCTCCGGCGGCAAAGCCAATCCGAAGATGATCCGCGAATTGCTGTCCGGAAAATTGTCCGCAACATGACGTTCAAGCCCGGATCAGCAGCAAACCGGCAAGGGTAATCTCTTTCCGCGCCCCTGCGCTTGGAGGCCAATTTGCCTTTTGACTTGGATGGATGGAATGTGCTAGTTTTACGAGAACATGACGGAAAGCAGGTAACACAAGCCATCAACAAGTTATTCGGCAATACATCGGGGCTGGGCGCGCAGCAAATTCAATCCATGGAACGTCTCTACCGGCGCTCCGTCACCCCGGAAAGCCTGATCAGCAACGATCTGGCAAGGGAAATCTCTTTTCTTTCCCATGCGGTCAACCGGCAAATCGGCTTGCTGATTAACCGCCAGGGACAAATCAGCATGGTCATCCTGGGAGACCATAAAGGCATCTTGATTCCCAATCTTGATCGTTTCCGCGCTGCATCCACCCGCTTCAAAGGACTGCGTCTGATTCACACGCATCTCAAAGGCGAGGAGCTATCCGCTGAAGACCTGACAGACTTGTCGCATTTACGGCTGGATATCGTCGGCGCGCTGCAAGTGTGCGATGACGGCTCTCCCGGAAAGCTTTTCTGGGCGCATTTGATCCCGGAAAATCCGCGTGGCGATTACTGGCTGCTCCATGAACCGCAGGAGCCGCACCGCCTGAGTCTTAATTTTTTGTCTTTTATCAGCGCCCTGGAAGACGAATTTGCCAGGCAGCAGAAAACCCGCCGGATTGATGCGGCGGAAAAAGCGATTCTGGTGCGCGTGGAAAGCAATCCGCTCACCGGCCACGCAGAAGCTTCCATCGAAGAATTGCGCCAACTGGCCGGGACCTGCGGCGTGGAAGTTTTTGACACGCAGATTCAATACCGTCCTCAGCTTGATCCCAAATACCTGGCGGGACGGGGGCGGCTCGCAGCCATTGATTTGCGGGCCACCCAGATCGGCGCTAACCTGCTGATTTTTGACCATGAACTGACGCCGGCGCAGGTGCGTTCCATCGGTGATTTTACCGGTTTGAAAATTATCGACCGCACACAGGTCATCCTGGACATTTTCGCCCATCGTGCGCATAGCCGGGAAGGAAAAATCCAGGTGGAACTGGCGCAGCTCAAATACCTGCTGCCGCGCCTGATGCACAAGGACACGTCCCTTTCCCGTCTGGCCGGCGGCATCGGCGGTGTGGGCCCCGGTGAAACCAAGCTGGAAATTGACCGCCGCCGGGTGCGTGAGCGCATCAACCGCCTGGAAAAGGATTTGAAATCCATCACGAAATCGCGGGGGCAGCGGCGCGGACGGCGGAACAAATCCGGCCTGCCCGTGATTTCCATCATCGGCTATACCAACGCGGGCAAATCCACGCTGCTCAACACTTTGACGCAAAGCGCCGTGCTGGCGGAAGACAAGCTCTTCGCCACGCTGGACACCAAAAGCGCACGCCTGCGTTTTCCCCGCGACACGGAAGCCATCATCACAGACACAGTGGGTTTCATCCGGAATTTGCCCAGGGAGCTGTTCAGCGCTTTCCGGGCAACGCTCGATGAACTGGGCGAGGCGGATCTGCTGCTGCATATCATCGATATCAGCAGTCCTCAATTTGAAGAACAGATCGCGGCTGTGGAAAACATCCTGGAAGAACTGGAAATCCAGGGCAAGCCGGCGATCCGGGTTTTTAACAAGTCGGATCGTTTTGACGATAAGGAATCGCTGAAAAATCTCTGCGGGCGATTTGACGCAGTGGCTGTTTCCGCGCTGGATAAGACTTCTCTGACCGGGCTTTTGGAAAAGATGGAAGCGGCGCTGCCGAATACTGACTTTTCAGGACGGACGTTTTATGTTAGTGAAGATGAAGAATAGGCCATAGGTAATAGGTGACAGTGTAAAAGGTGAAAAAACGGGAATAATGGTAAAATTAACAAGCGTCATCACTCTTTTGGCAACCGTGTTTTTTGCCAGCAGCATTTTGGCCGCTGAAAAACTGCTCACGATCGTTCATACCAATGATATGCATTCGCATTTACAGGGTTTTTCACCGGAAATCGACTATCAGCCTTTCCAGATGAACGCCGATCGGACCACGGGCGGCTGGTCGCGCATTGCCACGGTCATTCAAAACATAAAAAAAGAAAAGACTCATCCTGTTCTGGTGCTGGACGCCGGAGACTTCACCATGGGGTCTCTTTTTCACATGCTGAACCGGGAAGAAGCGTTCGAACTTCGGCTGCTCAAAGTCATGGGCTATGACGCAGTGACATTCGGCAACCATGAATTTGACCTGAAACCAGCGGGCCTGGGCGCAGCCTTAAGAACAGCCAAAGCCAAAGGCGGCATGCCGCAGATCGTTTTCGCCGGCACTGTTTTTGATCGCCATCATCCCGCGCTGGCGGCGCTGGAAGGAGCTTTTGCGGATACGGGCGTAAAGGATTACATCGTGCTGGAGCGCAATGGCCTGAAAATCGGCATTTTCGGCATGCTGGGCGAGAATGCCGCCGAAGACGCGCCTTTTGCCAAGCCCCTGACCTTCCGCCCTCCCGTCGATGTGGCCCGTGACCTGGTCGGCATTCTCCGCCGGAAAGAAAAGGTGGATCTTGTCATCTGCCTGTCGCATGGCGGTTTGCAAGGGAATCCCGGAAAATCCGAGGACAGCTTACTGGCGCGCAGCGTGAAGGGCATCGACATTATCGTCAGCGGACACACGCATACCAAATTGGAAAAGCCCCTGGTGGTGGATAAGACTCTCATTGTGCAATCCTGGTGTTATGGCAGACAAGTCGGCGTGCTGGACATCGCCTGGGAAAAAGGCGGGGTGAAATTAAAAAACTATGCGACGGCGCCCATTGACGCTTCCATTGCCGGAGACGTGAAGATTCAAAAAATGATCGATGCCTTTAAACAAGAGATCAACCAGCGATTGCTTGGCCCTCTCCATTTATCCTATGACCAGGTCATCGCCGGAACAAAGTGGGATTTACCCATCGCCGGGGAAGAATCACCGCTGGGCAATCTGCTGGCCGATTCGATCCGCTGGTATATCAATACCGTGGATTCGGATCAAAACGATCCGTCCAGCCGCGTGGCGGTTGCGGTGGAATCCAATGGCGTGATCCGCGATGAACTGTTGAAAGGCGCTACCGGGAAGATCGCCCTGGGCGATTTATTCCGGACGATTCCGCTGGGCATTGGCGTTGATAACACCATGGGCTATCCCCTGATTTCCTTTTATCTATACGGCTATGAATTGAAAAGGGCGCTGGAAATCCTGACCAGTCTCAGCCCGATCAAAGGCTACCCTTATTTTTTGCAGATTTCCGGTCTGCGCTTTTCATATAATCCCCGCCGGATGATTTTTGACCGCGTGACGGATATTGAGATAGGCAGCGAGGAAGATGGTTATCAGCCGCTTGATTACAGTCCAGCCAATAAAAAACTATACCGGGCGGCGGCTAATATTTATAATGCGACTTTTTTAAAACTGGTGGGCAGTTTCACCTATTCTATGCTAGACATAGCGCCGAAAGATAAAAACGGCGCAGTCATTGAAAATCTTCCGGCGGCGCTGGTGGATGGTGACAAATCCCGGCCGGGCATTCAGGAGCTGAAGGAGTGGCTGGGTGTTATCCAATATGTGCGATCTTTTCCGGATAACGATGGCGACGGCATCCCGGATATTCCGGAAAAGTATCGTGGAAAACTTGGGCGTATCGTGGAAAAGCCCACTTGGAATCCGCTTGCTCTGGTGTCGCGGGCGGCTGCGCCGACCAGGATGGCGCTGGCCGGAATGGGGATCATTTTATTGTTGATGATTGCCGCACTGGCCGGAATTAAGTTGAAAAGAAGGCCGAAGAATTAAAATTAAAAATGGAGTGAGGTAAATATTCAAGGCTGAGACCTATCGCCGATAGCCTGAAAACCCGAGGTTTGTTATGAATAAAGATTTTATTGAAATCCGCTGGCATGGACGGGGCGGTCAGGGCGCCATCACGGCGGCCAAGATTGTCGCCGGAGCCGCCTTTATCTCCGGCTATGAGGGAGTCGTCATGGCGCCAAGTTTCGGCACAGAGCGCCGGGGCGCGCCGGTGATGACTTCCCTGACGATATCCCGTGAAAAGATTTATGATTTATCCCCCATTGAAATGCCGGATATCGTGGTCATCCTCGACCATCTGCTCCTGAAAGAAGCGGACGTGCTTCACGGCCTCAAGCCAGGCGGAATCATCGTTTTAAACACACCCATGCCTTTTGAATCCTATTCCTTTAAAGACTACAAACTGGCCACCGCCGATATTACGGCCATTTCCGTGGAAGCGGGGCTTCCGCACGGGATGGTCAACACGGGAATCATCGGTTCGCTGGAAAATGCGTCGCAGCTTCTGGGAATCGATATTCTGATTCAGGGCATTGAAAAGGAATTCCGCACCAGAAAACCCGAAAAGAATTCACTGGCTGCCAAAATTGCCTATGAACGAACGGTGACAGGAGGTTGAAAATGGGCACCAGAAATTACAGAAGAAAAACATCCCACAGCGAACACGGACCGGGCGACGGGGGAAAAACAGGTTCCTGGCGGGTGGAGCGGCCTGTGCACGATCCCAGCCTCTGCATTCCCTGTAAAAGAAACAAGGAAGCCTGTTTCATCTGCTGGCTGTTCTGTCCGGAAGTGGTCATCTCCCGGACGATACCGCCGAAGGTCAACCTGGAATATTGCAAGGGCTGCGGCATCTGCGCGGAAGAATGTCCGACCAAATCCATCACCATGGTGGATGAGGCCAAATTTACGGAAGAAGATAAGGATTAAGCGTCATGCATATTATTGAAAATGGAAACGTTGCGGCAGCTCTGGGCGTCAGGCTTTGCCGCGCCAGTGTGATCGCGGCCTATCCCATCACGCCGCAGACGCCTTTGACGGAAAGGCTTTCCGAATATGTGGAATCAGGAGAAATGAATGCTGAATACATTCCCGTCGAGAGTGAACATTCCGCCCTGGCGGTCTGCATTGCCGCTTCCTCGGCGGGCGCCAGGGTTTTTACCGCCACCAGCGCCAACGGCCTGCTTTACATGCATGAACAAATCCAGTGGGCGGCGGGCGCCCGGCTGCCCATTGTCATGTGCCTGGTCAACCGGGCGGTCGGCGCGCCGTGGAATATCTGGAACGACCAGCAGGACTCCATTTCGCAGCGCGATACCGGATGGATCCAGATGTATTGCGCCGACCATCAGCAAATCATTGATTCCGTCATCAAGGCATACTGGCTGGCGGAGAAGGTGAACATTCCCATCATGGTTTGCTACGACGGATATATCCTGTCGCACACTTACATGCCTTTTGACGTGCCGGATCAGGAAAAAGTTGATGAATTTCTGCCGCCTTTCCAACCGGAGTATGCACTGAGTCCCGAAGACCCGGCCAATCTGAATACCGTGACCCTGCCTGACGTGCGGGTGGATGTCCACGGCGAACTTGCTCACGGATACATGGAGATCCGCTATCTGCTGCAGGAAGACATGCGGGCGGCGCTGGCCGCGGCGGCGGCGGCGGAAAAAAGATTTGCCGGAATATTCGGCCGCGGCGGCGATCCGTATCTGGAACCTTACCGCTGTGATGACGCGGAGTTTGTCGCCGTCGGGCTGGGGTCCATGACTTACCAGTTGCGGGTTTCCGTGGACGCGCTGAGAAAAGAAGGCATCAAAGCCGGCGTCATGGGCGTCCGCTATTACCGTCCGTTTCCGGACGAAGCCGTGGCCAATGCTTTAAAAGGGAAAAAAGGCGTCATCGTTTTCGAAAAGGCTTTGAGTTATGGTTATGAAGGCGCTCTGGCGTCGGATTTAAAGTCTGCGCTTTATGAATATCTGGCTGGCGCAGGCACCCTGCCGCCCGTCCAGAACTTCATCGCGGGCATCGGCGGCCGCGATATCCGGACGGAAGACCTGACAAAATATCTGAGAGCTGCCATACAAAACAGAGTTTCCAAAGAGCCCACATGGATCGGGCTGAAATTATAGGAGAATTTCATGCAGGCCAAGACGACCATTTTAAGTTTGCCGACAGAAGAATTTGTTCATCCGGGGACAAGGTCATGCACCGGCTGCGGACTGGCTATCGCTTACAGAGTGGGGCTCAAAGCCCTGGGAAGGGACACCATCCTGGTTGTGCCGCCAAGCTGCCTGACCGTGCTTCAGGGACTTTTCCCGGTAGCCTCGACCAAACTGCCCTCCCTGAATGTGACCTTCGCGTCAACGGCCGCCGCCGCCACCGGCATTCTGGCTGCTCTGAAAACACAGGGGAATAACCACACCAAGGTCGCCGCCTGGGCGGGCGATGGGGGCACCAGCGACATCGGTTTGCAGGCCCTGTCGGGCGCGGCGGAACGCGGCGACAACTTTATTTATTTCTGTTACGACAACGAAGGATACATGAACACGGGCGCGCAGCGTTCCGGGACGACGCCGGTTGGCGCAATCACCGCCAATACGCCCTTTAAGGGAAAGCTGCAGCAAAAGAAAGATGTTCCGGCCATCATGGCGGCGCACCAATTAAGCTATGTGGCCGCCTGCTCCGCCGCGTATCCATTGGATCTTTTTGATAAGATCAAGAAATGCATCGATATGCCGGGCGCCAAGTATTTCCACATTCATATTCCCTGCCCGCCGGGCTGGGGGTATGATCCGAAATATGGCGTCAAAATTGGCCGGCTGGCCGTCGAAACCGGCTATTACGATCTTTACGAAATTGTAAACGGTAAATTCAAGCTGACCGCCGCATCCGAAAAACTGCTTGAAAAGCGCAATCTGCTGCCAGTTCGTGAATACTTCCGCTCTCAGTCCCGTTTCAGAATGCTGACTGATGCGCAAATCGCGGACATTCAGCGGCAGATCGGCGAAAAGTGGGCTGGTTATTATACAAAAGACGAGTGAGGGCCGTAAGACAGAAGATCGCGCCAGAGTTATCCTCAAGGAGGGATTCGAAATGTCCTGTTTTAGCGCCATTGTCCGGATGTCCGGAGCGGTGATTGCGGTTTTGACGGAGGTCGGCTGAGAAACTATGGAATCAATGGAGATGACATGTCCCGCGCGTATCGATAACCTTGAACAAGTGCTTGACTTTACAGGAAAATGTTCCAGCCGTTTTGGACTGGAGGAAAAAAGAAAGTTTGGTCTGCTGGTTGCGGTGGAGGAAGCTTTTGTCAATGTCTGTCATTATGCCTATCCCGAAGGCGGGGGAGATGTTGAACTGGTTTGTGAGGGCGACGGTAATTCCTTCGTGGTCAACATCGGGGACAGAGGAGTCCCCTTCAATGTGCTGTCGCTTCCCGAGCCGGACATCAGCTCCGATGTCACGGAACGTAAGGTTGGCGGACTGGGCATTTATTTTATCCGCAAATTGACGGACGAGGTCAGCTACCGCAGGGAAGACGGGAAAAACATTCTCCGCATGGTCCTTCATACAAGGAAGGGCGGCCAACAGTCTTAAAGGGACGGCTTCCTGGCAGGGAAAACATTTGCCCGGAACGCCAATTTTAACTTTGCTCCGCGCCCTATTATATGTTATAGGGCGGCCTCGTTACCGGAAAAAACCGAGGCGCCCATGGCTCAGCTGGATAGAGCGCCAGACTACGAATCTGGATGTCGGAGGTTCGAATCCTCCTGGGCGCGCCAAT
>CAZBGE010000110.1:0-9860 GCA_964491435.1 uncultured Smithella sp. | reverse complement strand
AAGGTAGAGGATATTCTTCACAACGATTGGATTCGTCAGCGCCTTGCTCGTTATAGCCTGGGTGTTGTTGTTTAAATAATTGGTAGCGCCGTCGTGCAGGGAATAGGTGCCGTCAGAGTTTTGTTGATATGTTTTGTAGTGGACTTCATCGCCTGAACTATCTTCCGTTGAATAGAAGAGCCAGAGCTTCTTGTTCCAGAAAACGCCGACCGCATTGTTATGCGTTTGAGGCCCGGAGGCCGAACTGCCAAGTTTTGGCGGGTGTTCCAGGCCGGATAAACCTCTTGAGGAGTTGCTGCCTGAGCAACCTTGCATTAAGACAGCGGCCAAGAGTGCTGTCACGAACAACAGGGAAGACACAACATATCTGAGTTTCATAATCTGGTTTTCACTCCTTTATTTTTTATAGGCGAAGATCAGTGCACGACAATAACTATAACAAGCTCATACTATACAGAAAACGCGCACCTCTTTGACACTAATTTCTTTAGGTACCATGTCGTTTAGGAAATGTCTGAATGGTCCTTCCGGCCTGAGCATAACGAACTTGAATAAATTTACAGCACGCCCACGGAGATATCAAGAAGAAATTTCGTTATTGCTAGTGCCATAAAAAAGACGCTAGCGGCAGGGAATCAGCTCCGGGGAGAGGTTGAATTGTCCAAGGACGGACTTGATTTGACAGACATTGTCCAATCAAGTCTTCTCTCGATAACCTTTTTTAAAAGTTTCAGTACCTGGTAGTTATCATCATTTCGAATTACCGGTTGAAAAGATGAATCATGCCTTGTCGGAATTATTTACATTTTTGAAAAAGAAGGTAATCAGCCGTTATCTTGTTTAAATTTTTGAAGAATAGCTGTGAATCTCTCAATGAATTTCCCACTATTTGTTTCACATCTTACCAAATAGTGTCGGATTACTTTACTGATATTATGAAGGAAAGAATAAAAAGAGCGGCATAAAGCAGAGCTGGGCTATCTGGATAAAACTATTTATAATGGAAGACGTGTAGCATACGTGGTAGCACAAAAGAAAAAGGGCTTAACAAAAAACTCGCTAAACCCTTGATTTTATTGGTAGCGGGGGAAGGATTTGAACCTTCGACCTTTGGGTTATGAGCCCAACGAGCTACCAAGCTGCTCCACCCCGCGACAGAGACTTAACTTTGAATTAAACTTTAAACCATTATACTTTCTGTTTGTCAAGGTGTTATTTGACTGTCCTGGTGAAGTGATTCAGAAAATAAAAACGGCTGCGGCCACGACGGTTGTAAACCAGTTGTTTTTAATAATGGTTGACTGTGTGACGTTGCGTGTGCTGACGATCTTGCCGCTGATTTTGAAAATTTCTTTTTTCTCATCCCAGCTTTCATCAATATCAAAATCGATACCCAGTGTTGAAGCCAGCATCGCGGCAGCCAGGTCTTCGGCAAAATCGCCCGTCTCTTTTTCAGTTTTGCCAAAAGCGTGATGTTCGCTGATATAGCCATAGGCTTTTTTATCCGCGGGAATAGCCAAACCTACCGATGCGGAAAGCAATCGACGAGGCTCATTGCTGCAGCAACGGCTCATCACGCAATAGGTGATTGCGCCGGTCTGCAATTCCTTAAGGCCTTGCGCTTTTGAGATTACTTTGCAGCCTGGCGGGAAAATGCTGGAAACCTGCACCAAGTTACATTTTTCAATGCCGGCGTCGCGTAGGGCTAACTCAAAGGAATGTAATTCTTCTTTGTGGGCGCCGACGCCATTAGTAAAAAAAATTTTTTTGGGAACACGGGGATTCAATTTGTTTTCTCCATGGTGACGTGCGGAATACATGTCAATATTTATTTTGTCATATAGCCCATTAAACGATAAATGAGCATTGCGGCCATGAAATCGGGAGCGACCATGCCGGGAAGTGGCGCCAGTTCAACAACATCAAAACCGCGAATGTTGCATTTGCGAGCAGCCAGACGCAGCAACTGCAGAACATCTCGCCAGGTCAGACCGCCCGGTTCAGGAGTGCCGGTTGCCGGCATAATTGACGGATCGAAAATATCCAAATCGATTGTAATATAAACATCACCGTGCAAATCTTTACAGACAGTTTCCGCCCAGCTTTTATGAGCAAAAACATAATCGGCGCTGTAGGATTTGACCTTGCTTTGCGGCAGATAATCTCCCTCTTCTTTGCTCATGCTGCGAATGCCCACTTGCACCAAAGGACAGATTTCCGTGATGCGCCTGGCGACACAGGCGTGATTATAAGGTGTGCCCTGGTAGTCGTTGCGCAAATCGGCGTGCGCGTCCAGTTGCAGGACGGTCAGTTTGGGATATTTTTCTGCGACAGCCTGAACAGCGCCCAGGGTAATACTGTGCTCTCCTCCCAGCATGACGGGTATTTTGTTTAAGGCGACAATGCGGCTGATTCTTTTTCGCACGGCGCTGATCATCTGTTTCGGCCCGCGCGCGTCCACGCTTACCGGCTGAGTGGTGTGGATGCCGGCCAGATAAGTTTCTTTCCTGAGCTCTTCGTCGTAAAGCTCCATGTTGGTTGATGCTTCAATGATAGCGGCTGGTCCCCGGCGGCTGCCGGGCTGATACGTGGATGTCAAATCGTATGGAACGGAAACTACGACAAATTGAGCGTCACGAAGCGAACACTCGGGATAGATGCCACCAAAATTCATATTTATTTTACCTTTACTTTTCTTTTTTTAAAGGTGCGTTTTCTAGCATAAAGGGGCGAGGATGTCCAGTTTTTCTAGATAGATGATGCAGAGATCATGGTGTCTATCGGGGTGAGTAGTAACGCAAAAAGAATTTTTCATTTTCGTAATAGAGAAACGAGAAACAGCTGCTCCAATCACCCAGTGTGACGGAAATTTTTTGTTTGCCTGCTTCTTCAAGGTTGCGCAACAGCGGCTTATGGCAATGTCCCATGATGACGGCGTCGTAATCTTTGCACAATTTGTTGTACGCAAAGGCGTGCATTTTTTCCGCAAGGATATCATTATTATCAGTATTCATTTGTTTGCTTGCGTTCGATGACGCGCCCGCTAATGTCCAGCGTACAGAAGCGGGAAGCAGGCGCTGAATTTGATAGAAAGGGCGGCTGCGGAGGAGTTTGCGGAGTGTCATGTACTTCCAGTTAGAACGATCCACGGTGTCACCGTGTGCAATCAGGACTCGTAATTTATCCAACATGATTGTCGCCCATTCTTCAGCCACCTCCATGCCCAGCTCTTCCTGGAAATACTCTTTCATGAAAAAATCATGGTTTCCTTCACACCAGTAAACACGGATGCCGGTTTTATGCAATTCCACTAGTTTACGGATAACAATCTGAAAATCCGGATAGATATGTTCCTTATCGCAAAACCAGAAGTCAAAAAAGTCGCCCAGAATATAGAGAGCATCAATCGGCGTTTTCTCAAAATTCAAAGCAGCGGCGTGCGCAGGCGATTGAATATCTCCTGAGAGGATATTGTCAAGGAATTGGAGCAAACGGATATGTCGTTCTTCCGTGGATTGTTTCAAGTGGGCATCGGATATGAAAACAGCTTTCATGATTTTCCTGTCTTTCCTTAGAATTTGCCAGAGGATTGGACGAGGCGGAGATTGCTTGGATTGTTGCGATTGTCAGGAAAACGATTAAGCAATGAAGCATTATCCGGTCAGGCAACGGGGCATTTCAGCGGACGTCCATTTTTTTCTCAATTTCTTATGGCGGCAGAATTTCAATCTTTGATGTTGCTGATTTTATTACAAATATTCTATCGTTATTGCCTTTCACATCGGCCGGAACCATCATGAATGCCGGTCGTTCCGGCGAGTATCCAAAGGAATAGCCCGTGATTTCCTCGCCGTCAAGAAATGTCACGCGAAGTTTCCGTCCCCCGCCCATGATCTTATCTTTGTAGTTTTTCTGGTGATTCTTGTTGCCGAGCAGATCTTTGACAAAGAAAATCGCTTTCAGCCTTTCGATCTCAATAAAAACCGGCGCACCTTTATCTTGCTGTAAATGAAAGGAATCTTTGGTTGGAACAAAATTAAGGGTTTGCCCTCTTAATACATTGTTATCTTTAAATTTTACGACAACCTTATTGATCATGTGGATAGTCTCTTCATATTCACAAAAGCATTTTTTATGAGATGAACTATAAGGAAAACAACAGAGTGTGTCAATATGAAACATTTCATATGAATGTTTTATAACGGCAGCCGTTAACATAGGATAATGAAAATGAGGTTTGTGCATCGCTTGATTTTCCACTCATTGGGTGCGCCGATGACACCCGAGATAACGTATGCGCATGCCATGTGCACTTATAAACAGAACTGTTGGGAGGGGTGTTGATAAGACTGTTGATAAAAAAGCTAACCAATCAAAAAAAGTCACTTTCTACCAAATTGCATGATGATTGACCAAAGCGAAAATATTCTATAAAATTATGATGTTATAAATCATAGTATGTAAATCTAATGACTTACATTCACGAAGATTAAAGTTATCAACTGTGAGAAAAAAATCGTCCGAAATATATCAGTAATAAAGCTACTTATGCATGGTAGATGTTTTCTTCCGGACTATCGCCGGTATGTTAAAAAATTGGTACATTTATTGAATGTTCATTGATATAAGATAAAGGAGGTGGAAGGATGATTATCTCGAATGATAGTGCCGGTTTTATGCAATTAGCTGATTTGCGGAACGTGAAAACGCGTCATTCGACATTACCTCCCGACCAGTCTGAAAGTAATTTCCATAATATTTTAAGTGGATTATTATCGAATGGGGAAAATTCCGTTCTTCCTTCATCCGGCATGTCCGCATTGAATAAGGAGCAACTGATGTTTTTATGCCGGGCTTTGCAAATTCAGATGAATTCGAGATTATATAATACTGTGTTCAATAATGCCCTGGAATCGAATTATCTGGCGGCAATGATTATTCAGGATTTTGGGAAAATGAATCCGGTTGCGTCAAATAATAGTCAGGCAATGACAAAAAGAGGTTTTTCCGCGGGCGGCACGGATTTTGAGCAAATTATTAATCAGGCGGCTCAAAAATACGATGTTGACGCCAACCTGATTCGTTCCGTCATTAAAGCGGAAAGCAATTTCAATCCATCCGCGACGTCGCCCGTGGGAGCGATGGGATTAATGCAGCTCATGCCGGGAACCGCCAGAGAACTGGGCGTCAAGAATGCTTACGATCCAGAGGAGAATATCATGGCTGGAGCCAAGTATCTGAAAATGTTATTGAATCGCTATGAAGGCCAAGTTGATCTGGCGTTGGCTGCTTATAACTGGGGTATGGGCAACCTGGAGAAAAATCCCGGCCGGCTACCCGCGGAAACACTGAATTATGTTGAAGAGGTTACTGCGTATTACAAGAATTTAAAAGCTTGATTTACTTCGATTCGTGTAAATTCTGATTTTGCATCCAGCATGTCAGATCATGCATCGCGCGCTTTCCGTAGAGAAGATGCTTTTCCTTCTTCTTCATTTTTTTTGTGAGCAGGGGTTCGAGAATTCCAAAATTGATGTTCATGGGCTGAAAATTCTTTGCAGATTCGGCAGAGGTGATGTAGCGCGCCAGGGCGCCGATGGCTGTTGTCGGCGGAGGGGGAACAAGCTGTTTTCCTTCCAGAATGTTCGCGGCGTTTAATCCGGCCAGAAGTCCCATGGCGGTGGATTCCATGTACCCTTCGACACCGGTCACCTGACCGGCGAAGAAAATGGACGGATCCGTTTTCAGTTGCAGGGAGGGGGTCAGCAGGGAAGGGGAGTGAATGTAGGTATTGCGATGAATGCTTCCCATCCGGGCAAAGCGGACATTTTCCAGACCAGGGATCATCCGGAAAATGCGCTCCTGAGCAGGCCAGGTCAGTTTGGTTTGAAATCCAACCAGGTTAAAAAGAGTGCCGGAGGCATTTTCCCGGCGCAGTTGCACAACCGCATGAGGCAGGGCTCCCGTATGCGGATTGATGAGTCCCACAGGTTTCATCGGGCCAAAGGCCAGTGTATCACGCCCGCGGGTGGCCAGTACTTCCACGGGCAGACAGCCCTCAAAATGCTTTACCTCTTCAAAGTCTCTTAAGGCGACTTTTTCCCCCTGCAGCAGTTCCTCGCGAAAATGTTGATATTCATCTTCCGACAGGGGACAGTTGAGATAATCCGGCGTACCCTTGTCATAGCGCGATGCCCAGTAGACTTTTTCCATATTGATGGAATCGGCGTAAACAATGGGCGCAATCGCGTCATAGAAGTATAAAGAAGAGCCGCCGAGCTTTTGCTGGAGCGCCGCGGCCAAAAGGTCGGAGGTCAGGGGGCCGGTGGCGATGATGGTTAAGACATCAGCCGGGATTTCCGTAATTTCTCTCCGGAGCAAGGAAAAGAGCTTCTCCCGTAAAAGGGCTGCCTCGATTCTGAGGGAGAATTCGACCCGATCCACGGCCAGCGCGCTGCCCGCGGCAACGGCTGTTTGATCGGCCGCGGTCAGGATCAAAGAGCCGAGTCTGCGCATTTCATCCTTGAGTTGACCGGGAGCGCTGCCGGGATCGTTGGATTTGAGGGAATTGCTGCAGACCAGTTCGGCGAGGTGTTGGGTCTTGTGCGCGGGAGAAAATTTTTGCGGCTTCATTTCAAAAAGATGCACCGCGTGTCCCCGGCGCAGGAGCTGCCAGGCCGCTTCGCAGCCGGCAAGGCCCCCGCCGACAATCATGACCGGAGCAGCACTCATTCGCCTGCTTTGCTTTTCGGAATCTTCTTGATGCTTTTGCATTCCGGATAGCCGGTGCAGCCCAGGAACTGGCCGTAGCGGCCGCGCTTGACGGCCATGGGCTTGCTGCACCGCTCGCAAACCTCGTCCGACAGAACCGGTTCCTGCGCGCCTGCCTTGCCGTCTTTCCCCATCCTTTTGATGTTTTTGCATTCCGGATAGCCGGTGCAGCCCAGGAACTGGCCGTAGCGGCCGCGCTTGACGGCCATGGGCTTGCCGCACAGTTCGCAAACCTCGTCGGTCGCCGGCGCTTCCTGAGCGACGATTTCACCATTTTCATTCCGGGCGGCATTCATCGTGTTCTTGCATTCCGGATAGCCGGAGCAAGCCAGGAACTGGCCGTAGCGCCCCTCTTTGACGATCATGTCTTTACCGCATTTGTTGCATTTAATGTTGGTTGTTTGTGCTTCCACGTGTTTGACCTTTCCATTTTCGTCATGGGTGAAATTCATCGTATTCTTGCATGCGGGATAGTTGGAGCAGCAGAGAAACCGCCCGTTTTTTCCCCACTTGATGATCATGGGGGAATTGCATTTTTCGCAAACCAGATCGGTTTCGTCATGGCTGATGCCGCGCGCCTTTTCCACGATATGTTCCGTGAACGTATTGATATCGCGCATGAAGGCGGATCGGGAAATCTCTCCTTTTTCCATTTGCAGCAGCTTGTGCTCCCATTCGCCGGTGAGAGTCGGTGACACAAGCCCCTCGACCGGGATAGCTTCCAGAAGCTGGATAATGTTCATCGCTTTCGCGGTGGGCTCCAGGTCTTTCCGATTGCGTGTCACGTAACGCGCCCCGATCAGCCTTTCGATGGTTTCGGCCCTGGTGGCGGGTGTGCCGAGACCGCGCTCCTTCATTGCCTCCGCCAGTTCCTCGTCATCCAGAAGCTTCCCTGCCGTTTCCATTGCCGCAAGCAGCGTCGCATCATTGTAACGAGGCGGCGGATTGGTCTGGTAGCCATTCAGTTCAATTTTGACCGCATGGATTTTGGCCTGGGCGTCATCAAGCCCGGGCAGACGATTGGCAATGCCGATTTCCGGTTCCAAATCATCCTCCTTGCCGAAAGCTTCCCTCCAGCCGGCAATGGTCAGGAGTCTGGCCGTCGTTCGGAAAGCGTCATCGCCCACGCGTGTGGTCCGTTCCACCACTTTCCATACAGCCGAGTCCATGAATGCGGCCAGAAACCTGCGCACAACCAGATCATAAACCTTCTTCTCCATTTCGCTGAGTCCGGAAGGTGATTCGCCCGTCGGGATGATGGCAAAGTGGTCTGATATTTTTTTGTTGTCAAAAATACGGCGCGCCATGTAAGCTTTCGACGGGTCGCCAATTTTTTGGGCAAGCGGGGCGTAATTGCCTCCTAAAGAGGACATAATGCGGCTGACTTCGGCAGGATAGTCTTCCGGCAGGCATTTGCTGTCGGTGCGCGGATAAGTGAGCACCTTGTATTTATCATACAACGCCTGAGCCGCGGACAGGGTTGACTTTGCCGAAAGTCCGAAGCGCTTGTTTGCTTCACGTTGCAGTGTGGTTAAATCAAAAAGGGTCGGCGGGGCCTCTCTGGTTTCCTTGTGCTTATCAGTGGCGTGCGCCGGCTTGCCCGTACAACGCTCCTGAATGCCTTCGGCGACGGTCTTGTCCCAGATCCTGTCGGCGCGGTCATCGGGGTCGTTGGGATTCTTCTTGAAATCTTCCCGGATCCAGATTCCTTCATAGGTTTCTCCGGAAACATCAAAAAATCCTCTGGCATTCCAGTAGTCGCGCGGTTTGAAAGCCTGAATTTCGCGCTCCCGGGTCACCAGGATGGCGAGCGTGGGAGTCTGGACTCGTCCCAGGTTGACCGTTTCCTTGCTTTTGCGTCCACCGAGACGGACCGTGAAAGCGCGGGTGGCATTGATGCCTACCAGCCAATCCGACTCGGAGCGGCAAATAGCGGCATCAGCCAATCCGGCTTTTATTTCTGCCGGAAATAAATTCAAAAATCCCTGCCGGATGGCGGACGGCGTCATCGACTGCAGCCAGAGACGTTCGGCGGGCTTTTTGATTTCCAGGTATTTCATGATATAGGTGAAAATCAGTTCGCCTTCGCGCCCGGCGTCGCAGGCATTCACAATGCCGGTAACCTCTTTGCGTTTTGCCTCCTTTTTGATGATGGTGAGCAGCTCGGAGTCTCCCTCGCCATTTGCATCTTCCGTATCCTTCTTCTTCCGGGAAGTTCCTTTATAACCGCTGCCTTTCGATGCCCGGAGGAGGAATGTCTCCGGCAGGATCGGGAGAGTGTCCAGCCGCCAGAAACCGTATTTTTTCTTATCCAGATCCTCCGGCATGCACAATTCAACCAGGTGGCCGGAAGCGGAACAAACAATCATATCATCACGTTCAAAGACCTTGCCGCGGGCTTTGAATCCTCCCAGGGCGCCGGCGATATCACGGGCGACCGAGGGCTTTTCAGCAATAACAAGTTTTTTGGACATCCTGCGCTGGATCCTCTCTTATCTGGATGTTAAAGATTATAATTTATTGAGAAAACAAAATATCAATTCCGGATCTTCAAGATTTCTCCCTGTATTTCGGCGCACCGTATAGACGCTCAAAATGTATTTGTAAAGCTTTTTATTTTTTTAATGAAAATATCTTTCCCGGTTGCTGTAAAATAATTCCTTTTAATTCCAAGGTGATCAGGCTGCTTAAAATTTCTGCGGGCGGCAGGTCCGCCTTTTCGATGATATCGTCGGCGTGCATCTTTTTACAGGAAAGAATGTTCAGGATGGTCTGATCGGTCAAACTGAGCGGAGCCGTAACCATTTCCGTATTTGTCTGTGAAATGCAGACGGCCGGAGGTTTTGCGTTACGGGCTGACGGTTTGGCTGGCGGCCTTTCCAATTGTGGAAGAATATCCTCCAGGATGTCATCAATGCTATCGATCAATTTGGCGCCCTGTTTAATCAGGCTGTTCGCGCCGCGTGATGATGGGGAGTCAATTGATCCGGGAATCGCAAAAACATCGCGTCCCTGCTCCATGGCCAGCCTGGCTGTAATCAGTGAGCCGCTTTTTTCTCCGGCTTCGACAATCACAACACCGTAAGAGA
>CAZBGE010000109.1:0-10790 GCA_964491435.1 uncultured Smithella sp. | reverse complement strand
TCACCGGCCATGAAGATCCGACCAAGGAACAAAGCGATATCGACTGGCAGGCGCTTTCCGGCATCGGAACGCTCGTATTTCTGATGGGCGTGAAAAATCTCAAACAAATAACAGGTGCCCTGATATCGCACGGCAAATCGGCCGACACGCCGGCGGCGCTGATCCGCCGCGGCACAACGCCGCATCAGCAAATCCTGACCGGAACGCTGGCCACGATCGTTGACCTCGCGCAGGCTAATCGTTTCAAACCGCCCGCCATTCTGGTGGTTGGCCCGGTGGTCGGTCTCAGGGAAACGCTGCGCTGGTTTGATATAAAGCCTCTTTTCGGCAGGGGCGTGGTGATCACCAGGCCGGAGCGCCAGGCGGATGACCTGGCCACACGGCTTGCGGCGCAGGGCGCCCATCCCATTGCTTTTCCGACGATCAGTATTGTGCCGCCCGCGGATTGGAGCGAACTGGACAAAGCGTTGGATGAACTGGAAAGTTACAACTGGCTCATTTTCACCAGCGCCAATGGCGTCCATTTCTTTTTTCAGCGTCTGCGGGAAAAGGGTCGCGACATCCGCGATCTCAAGGGAATCAAAATAGCCTGCATCGGCCCGGCTACTGCCGGAAAGATGGAAAGCCTGGGCATCAACGTCGATCTGGTGCCGGATGAATTCATCGCCGAAGGCATTCTGAAATCCTTTGCGGCCATGGATTTGCGGGGGGAAAAAATGCTGATTCCGCGTGCGGCAAAAGCCCGCGATGTTCTGCCGGAGGGGCTGAAGGAACAGGGCGCCGCCGTGGATGTCGCCGTCGCGTACCGGACGGTGAATTCCGGCAGGAAGAAAGAGGAACTGCTGTCATTGATCGACGAAGGCGAAGTGGATGTGATTACCTTTACCAGTTCCTCGACGGTGGCCAACTTTATTGAAATTATGGGCGCGGATTTTTCGCTGCCGCCGCGGGTAAAAATAGCCTGCATCGGCCCGGTAACGGCGGATGCCGCCCGGAAAGCCGGTTTCCGGGTCGATATCGCGCATCAGGAATATACGATGGACGGACTGGTGCAGTCTCTGGTAGAATACTTCGCAGACGAAGCGCTTTAGCTGATTCATGAGAGGAAAATAAATGATTGGTATTTCCAAACTATACTGCGGGGCGGTGGAGCCCTCCGACGTGCTGCGCTATAACCGGCAGTCCGGAAAGTTGCCGTCGCACCTGCTGCAATTTTCATCGGATAAAAAACCGGTAGTGGTCTGGAACATGACGCGCCGCTGTAATCTGAAGTGCATCCACTGCTATTCCAATTCCGCCGACATCGATTATCCAGACGAGCTGACAACCCAGGAAGGCAAAAAGCTGATTGACGATCTGGCGCAATTCGGCGCGCCGGTGATTTTGTTTTCCGGAGGCGAGCCGATGATCCGGCCGGATCTGCTGGAACTGGCGCGATACGCGACGGCAAGGGGCATGCGCGCCGTCATTTCCACCAACGGCACGCTGATTACGCGGGAAGTGGCGGATCGGCTCCGGGAAATCAACCTCTCCTATGTCGGCGTCAGCCTCGACGGCCTGCAAAAAACGCACGACCGTTTCCGCGGCAGCAAAGGCGCGTTTGAAAAGGCGATAGAAGGCATCCGCAACTGCCGCGACGCGGGAATCAAAGTCGGCATCCGCTTCACGGTCAACAAACACAATCTGGCCGACGTTCCATCCATGTTTGATCTGCTCCGGGATGAAAAAATCGAAAGGATGTGCTTCTATCATCTGGTTTACGCCGGCCGCGCATCCAAACTGCGCGAGGAGGATCTGACGCACGAAGAAACCCGCGGGCTGCTGGATTTGATTGTGGACCAAACGAAAAAGATGTTTGACGAAGGTTCGAAACCAGAAATATTGACCGTGGATAATCACGCCGACGGTCCGTATCTGTATCTGAAGATGAAGCGGGAAGATCCGGCGCGCGCCCGGGATATTCTGGAATTGCTTGAAATGAACGAGGGCAACAGCTCTGGCCAGGGCATCGGCTGTGTGAGCTGGGACGGAGAAGTATATCCCGACCAGTTCTGGCGCAACCGGCCGTTGGGGAATGTCCGCCGGAAGCCTTTCAGCGAGATCTGGACGGATGAGAAAAACGATTTTTTGATGAAATTGAAGGAAAAGAAGAAATACGTTCATGGCCGTTGTGCCGCATGCTTATGGCTTTCGGTTTGCGGCGGCAATTTCCGTGCGCGCGCGGAGGCGGACGGAGACGTTTGGGGTCCGGATCCCGCCTGTTACCTTTCCGAACAGGAAATTTTCGTGAAGGAGGATGAAATATGAAGGTGGAATTGCTGAAAGAGAATGTGGAATTAATAGGTAGATTAAAAGAGATGCCGGTGCTGCATGCCTTTGGCAAAAGGGACATTGGCAAACTTTTCAGTTTCAGTAATGTTAAAAGATACGCTCCGGGAGAAATCATTATTGAGGAAGGTAGTTATGATAACTGGATTTACTTTTTAATCGCCGGTAAGGTTCGCATTCTTAAAAAAGGAGAGGAAATAGACATCCTGAAGCGCACGGGAGATATCTTCGGAGAAATGTGTGTGATTGACGGCTGTGCGCGTTCGGCGTCGATTCAGGCAGTTGGAGATGTGACGTGCCTGGCAACGGATGTCTCCTTTATGGACAGTCTTTACAATGAAGATAAAGTGGCGTTTTGTTCAATATTTTACCAGATGATCGCCGAGGTGCTGGCTTGCCGGCTGCGGGAAACAAGCGATGAACTGGCCAGTCATAAAGAAGAACTCCAGAGACTGAAAAGCATCAACAAGAAGGGGGAGTGACAAATGCAATTTCCGGAATACCGTTCCCGAAGATTGAGAAAAAATGAAAATTTCCGCCGATTGGTTCGTGAAACGAAATTATGCGTGGACGACCTGGTTTATCCGCTGTTTGCGGTCACGGGAAAGGGTGTGAAGAAACCAATCAATTCGATGCCCGGACAGTTTCAGTTGTCGTTGGATTATATTGCTAAAGAAGCGCGCGAGGCCTACGACCTGGGAATCCCGGCCGTCCTGCTTTTCGGCATCCCCGCTAAAAAGGACGAGCAGGGGACCGGCGCTTTCGCCAGAGAAGGGATCGTGCAGCAGGCTGTGAAGCGGATAAAAAATGAAGTTCCAGATATTTTAATTGTTACGGATGTCTGTCTTTGTGAATACACGAGCCACGGCCATTGCGGCATTCTGGAAAAGGGCCTCGTACAAAACGATCTGACGCTGGAAGTGCTGGCCGAGACCGCTTTGTCGCAGGCGAAAGCAGGCGCGGACATGGTTGCGCCGTCTGCCATGATGGACGGGCAGATTGGCGCTATTCGTGAAGCCCTGGATGAAAACGCGCTGGAGAATATTCCGATCATGGCCTATGCGGCTAAATACGCCTCATCTTTTTATGGGCCTTTCCGCGAAGCAGCCGAGAGCGCGCCGCAGTTCGGCGACCGTAAAGCGTATCAGATGGACCCGGCCAACAGCGATGAAGCGATCCGGGAAATCTCGCTGGATGTTTCCGAAGGCGCGGACATCATCATGGTCAAACCGGCGCTCGCTTATCTGGATATTATCTGCCGCGCCAGACAGGAGTTCGAGCTGCCGCTGGCCGCTTACAACGTCAGCGGCGAATACTCCATGATCAAGGCCGCAGCGCAGCTGGGATGGCTGGATGAAGAAAGGGCCATGCTGGAATCCTTGACGGCCATCAAGCGCGCCGGCGCGGATATCATCATCACCTACTGGGCGAAACAGGCGGCAAAGATGTTGAACAAGTAAAGTTTCTTCATTATGTCATACCGGCATGGGCCGGTATCCGGAGAAAAATGACCATAAAGCAATCTGAAGAAATGTGAAAATGCTAATTGATAATCAACCTCGCATGATCGCGTGGGAAGTGACGCGCAGTTGTAACCTGAGCTGCGTGCACTGCCGCGCCGCCTCGCATCTCGGGCCTTATCCGGGAGAGCTGTCCACGGGCGATTGTAAAAGGCTTCTGGACGACATAGAAAGTGTGTCCAAACCGGTGATTATTCTGACCGGGGGCGAACCGCTTTTGCGTCCTGATATCTTTGAGATTGCCGCTTACGGAACGCGGAAGGGATTGCGCATGGTCATGGCGACCAACGGCACACTGGTGGAGGAAGACACGGGCCGCAAAATGATTGCAAGCGGTATCCGGCGCGTGAGCATCAGCATTGACGGAAAGGACGCGGAAAGCCACGACGCGTTTCGCAACCAGCCCGGAGCGTTTGACGGGGCGATGCGCGGCATCGGAGCTCTGAAAACCGGCAAAATGGAATTTCAGATCAATACGACGATTACCACCGCCAATCTGCATCAGATAAAAGAAATTCACGATCTGGCGTTGAACATCGGCGCGGCGGCGCATCACATCTTTTTGCTGGTGCCGACCGGACGGGGAAAGGCTCTGGCCGAGCAGGCCATCACCGCCGCCGATTACGAAGAGACATTGATGTGGTTTCACCGCGAGAGTCTGACCTGCGCAATCCAGCTCAAAGCCACCTGCGCGCCTCATTATTTCCGCATCATGCGCCAGAACAGGCCCAAAGGAGCGCAGCCCGCAAAACAAACAAGCGGGCATTTTCATGAATCGACCAGAGGCTGTCTGGGCGGCATCACGTTTTGTTTTATTTCCCATGTCGGACAGGTGCAGCCCTGCGGCTACCTGGAACTGGATTGCGGCAATGTCCGGAAGCAGAGCTTCGGCGAAATCTGGGACGGATCTGACGTTTTCCGAAATCTGCGCGACTCTGGTAAATACGGCGGCAAGTGTGGTCGCTGCGAATTTATCAAAGTTTGCGGAGGCTGCCGCGCGCGGGCTTACGAGGCGACAGGGGATTATCTGGCGGAGGAGCCGTTGTGTCTGTACGAACCGAGGAAGTAGAGGTTTTTTGTCATAACGGCGGAGACTGGAACGATTTGTATAATAAGATTTAATAACTGGATACCGGCCGTCGCCGTTATGACAAGGTAAATGATGGACGCCATCGATAAAAAATTATTAAATATTCTGCAAAAGGAATTTCCCATTGAGGAGAGGCCTTATGAAATTGTTGCGGGGCGCTGCGGCATCAGCGAAGACGAAGCGCTTGCCCGCATTCAGAAGCTGAAGGACGAGGGGATGATCCGCCGCATCGGCGCTGTGTTCGACGGAGCAAAGCTTGGCCGTACAAGCACCCTGTGCGCCGCGCGCGTGCCGGAAGACAAAATCGACGGCTTTGTCCGGATCGTCAACGCCAATAAAGGCGTGACGCATAATTACCGGCGGAATCACGAGTACAATGTCTGGTTTACCGTCAGCGCCGCCACCGCCGGGGAACTGACCGCGTTTCTGACGGAGCTGAAGGAAAAAACCGGCGTGACGGATATTCTGGACATGCGGGCGGTGAAAACGTTTAAAATCAACGCTTCCTTTGACCTGTAAACAGGATGAGCTATGACTGAACAGAAAAATTCTCCCCTGCTGGCCCTGGTGGATGGAAGCAATTATCTTTACCGCGCCTATTACGGCGTTCCGGCGCTCACCAACTCCAAGGGGTTTCCCACCAATGCCATTTATGGTTTTACGACGATGCTGATGAAGCTTTTGCGCGAGCTCAATCCAGATTACGCGGTGGTGACGTTTGACCTCAAAGGTCCCACGATGCGTCATGAAGAATTTGATGATTACAAGGCCACGCGCAAGCCCATGCCCGATGAGCTGATTCCCCAGGTGCCTTTCATTAAGGAGGTTGTCCGCGGCTTCTCGGTCTGCATTCTGGAAAAACAGGGGATTGAAGCGGACGATCTGATCGGCACGCTCACAAAGCAGGCCGGCGAAAAAGGATGGCGTACGGCGATCATTTCCGGCGACAAGGATTTGCTGCAGCTTGTCAGCGACCGCGTAACGATGGTGGATACGATGCGGGACAAGACCTATGACGCAGCGGCCGTAAAGGAAAAGTTCGGCGTGGGGCCGGACAAGGTGCCGGAAATTCTCGGGCTGATGGGGGATACATCGGACAACATTCCCGGCGTGCCGGGCATCGGCCCGAAAACGGCCCATCGGCTTATTGACGAATACGGTTCGGTAGATGCGGTGATTGCAAATGCGGAGAAACTGCACAACGTAAAATTACGCGAAAGCTTCCGGCAGTATGCTGGACAGGCGCGTCTCAGCCGTCAACTGGCGTTGATTCGCACGGATGTGGATATTCAATTCGACCTTCAGGATGCCGCGCGAAAAAATCCGGATCATGAGGCTCTGGCAGGGCTTTTTAGCGAATTTGAATTTTCCTCGCTTTTGCAGCAAATCAAGGCAAATGCCGACCGGCCTGTGAAAGACTGCCGTGTTGTGACGGATACCGCGTCGCTTACTGCACTGGTGGAAAAGATACAAAGCAGCGGTGCTATCGCCTGCGAAATGATCCGGGGAAAAAATTCGCCGCAGGAATTGATCGGCGTGTCGCTGAGCACGGGCAATGAGGCCTTCTATATTCCCCTCGGCCACGCCAGCGCCAGAGAGCAACTGGGGCCAAAGGTAGCCTTTGCCGCGCTGACGCCAGTTTTCACGAGCGCGAAAATTAGAAAATACGTTTACGATTTGAAGGCAACGCTGGTCGCCATTCCGGATCTGGACATGCAGCCGGCTGAAGATCCGCAACTGGCGGCATACCTGCTCAATCCGGCCAGACATTCCTACGAGCTGGATGAAATCGTATGGGAATATCTTCACGAGCGCGTCGGCGCGCCGAATGATGTTGCGGGCGGCAAGGGTAAAGCCTATCCTCTGGCGCTCGCGCCCGTCGATAAAATGGCCGCCTGGGCGGGCGAGCGGGTTAACGCGATTTTGTCGCTGGCGCCGGTTCTGGCCGACAAGCTTGCCGGAGCCGACGCGACCTCGCTTTACCGCGATGTGGAAATGCCACTTTTACTGACGCTGGCGTCAATGGAGAAAAAAGGTGTTTTGATTGACGCGGATTTTCTGAAACAGATGTCGGAAGATCTGGCGCAACTGCTTTCTATCTCTGAAAACAAGATTCATCGTCTGGCCGGCGAAAAATTCAATATTAACTCTCCCAAGCAATTGCAGTCGATTCTTTTTGAGAAGCTCAAACTCCCCAAAGGCAAGAAGACCAAGGAAGGCTATTCCACGGATGTGGATGTGCTTTCCGATCTGGCCCGCAGCCACGAACTGCCCGCCGAAATCCTGGCTTACCGTTCCCTGTCCAAACTCAAATCGACCTATGTGGACGCGCTGCCCCTGCTGATTCATCCACAAACCGGAAGAATTCACACATCCTATAACCAGACAGTGACGGCGACGGGCAGGCTTTCGAGCAGCAACCCCAATTTACAAAATATTCCGATCCGGACATTGGAAGGAAAAAGAATCCGGCAGGCTTTCATTGCCGCGCCCGATTGCGTTTTAATTTCCGCCGATTATTCGCAGATTGAACTGAGAGTGCTGGCGCATTTATGTGAAGACGAAACGCTTTTGCAGGCATTTGCCTCCGATGAAGATGTTCATACGCGAACCGCTTCCGACGTTTTCGGCGTATTTCCGCAGATGGTCAGCCCCGACATGCGCAGGCAGGCCAAGGTCATCAACTTCGGCATTCTCTATGGCATGAGCGCTTTCGGTCTGGCTAAAGAGCTGGGTGTTCCCCAGAAAACCGCCCAGGCCTATATTGACGGCTATTTTGCCCGCTATAAGAAAGTTCGCGCCTATCTGGACAGCATTCTGGAGTGCGCAAAGCGCGACGGATTTGTCTGCACCATTCTGCACCGGCGCCGTTACCTGCCGGAATTAAAAAGCTCCGTTCCCTCCGTGCGCCAGTTTGCCGAGCGCATGGCCATCAATGCGCCCATCCAGGGCAGCGCAGCCGATCTGATCAAAGTTGCGATGGTCAATATCGATCATTTATTCGCGGCAAAAAATCTTTCCGCCCGTCTGATTATGCAGGTGCACGATGAACTGGTGGTTGAAGCGCCGGAAACCGAAAAGGATGAAGTGACGGCGCTGGTCAAGAAGGAAATGGAAAATGTCGTCAGGCTCAAAGTGCCCCTGAAGGTGGAAATTGCGGCGGGAGGGAATTGGGACGAAGCCCATTAACCGGCGGATTGGCTTTTCCGGGATGAAAAATAATGTTGGCGGCGGTCAGGCATCATTTAACCGCAAAAAATTCGAATGGATTCAATGTTCGGGAGGCGTTATCGATGATTCAAGTCCATCTGGCTTATGACCTCAAATCGTGTATTGATGAACAGATTTATTTCGAATGGATCAAACAGGAAATAATCAAAATGTTCAAAACGCAGAGGATTGTTGATGTGTGCGCATGCCGCAATGTCAAAGGAAATCCGGAAGTGCTGGTGACCGCTTCATTCGAGAAAGTGGAAGATTGGATGGAATTTTCTCAGTGCAAAGAGTGGCATGCTCTTCTCAATACATTGGAGCGCGCCTTTGCGACAAATCTTCGCATTGAAGCATGGAAGCCTTCCCCGCTGTTGCCCGCGCCGCTCCGGCCTCCCAAGTTAGACTGAAGCGAACGCGAAATGCCGGCGGTTGATCATATCAGCTCCCCGGTTTTAAGTTAGTCCGGCTTCGCGGGGGCGGAGGATGGTTTGCCGTTGTCAATATCAATGATCTTCAATCAAGCAAGGATTGCGTCCAACTGGGAAACAGAGAGTTTCATGAACGCATCGACGCAATCCGGACAAAGTTGCGTGCCCCGGATATCATCGATGATGCACAAAGCTTCATCATGACTGATACCCCTCCGGTAGGGACGGTCGCTTGTCAGGGCGTGATACGTATCCGCCACCGCCGCCACTCTGGCCCAGAGCATGATTTCGCTTCCCTTGATTCCGCTGGGATAGCCCCTGCCGTCAAAGCGTTCATGGTGCTGAAGAATGACGGGAAGCAGCGGCTGAACGCTGGGAATGGCGCCCAGAATGGAAGAACCGATGAGGGGATGATTCTGGAGGATGGAGAATTCTTTTTTTGTGAGTCTGTCCGGTTTCAGCAGGATGGCGTCGGGGATGCCGATTTTCCCTATGTCGTGAAGCTCCCCCGCGATAATCATGGAATCAATTGTTTCCTGATCGGCGTTCATCTGTTGTCCTATTTGGGCGATAATCCTGGCCACTGCTTCGGAATGACCCTTGGTGTATGGATCGCGGGCTTCCAGGGCCGCGATGAGGCTGGTGATACCGGCCAGCATGATTTTTTGCTCGGCGTCGAGGCGTTCTTTTTCTTTCAGCAGAATCAAAAAATGATCCGAGAGCAGCCTCTCGACGGTGATGACAATTTGGTCAAGGTTAAAGGGTTTGACCAGATAACCGGAGGCTCCCCAGGAAAGCAGGCGGCGCATGATAGCTCTGTCGCTGTTTGCGCTCATAATGACGAAGGGAATGGCGGCCAGGCTGGGATCCGCGTGTATTTTTTTGCAGAGCTCAATTCCGTCCATTTCAGGCATATTAATGTCGCTGATAATCAGATCGGGCCGTCTTTCGCGAATGCGGGTGAATGCCTGCTTCCCATTTTCCGCGGTCATGACCTGAAAACCGGATTCTTCAAGAGCCTTTGTCACCAGCCGGCGGATAGTGGGCGAATCATCCACCGCCAGAATGGTGCGGCTGCGGGAAAAACGAGACTGCTTGAGGACCTTTTCTATCGTCTCGTTTAGCTGGAGGTGAGCTTCCGCTTTTGAAACATATGCGGCGGCGCCAAGATTGAACCCCTGTTCAATGTCCTTGTCCGAGTCGAGAGAACTGAGAATAATCACAGGAATGCCTCGTGTCTGGACATTGCTTTTCAGGCGCCGGCACAGGCCAAAGCCGTCCAGTTTCGGCATTTCCACGTCGGAGATAATCAGATCAAAATCGGCATGCAGCGCCGCTTTCCATGCTTCTTCCCCGTCTTCCGCCTGGGTGATCTGGGCGTGGTAAACTTCCATCTGTTTGGTCAGTGCTTTCCGGATAATGGCGCTGTCATCGACAATGAGAATGCGCGGGTGATAATTCACAGACAGAGGTCCTTTCTAATGCTGTTGGTATATGGCGCTCATGATTCCCTGAAATAGCGCAGCGATTTTTTAGGGACGTTATTCTTGTATCACGGTGTCGCCGCTTTCTTTCCCAGTGCAAAGGCTTCCCGCATGGCTGCTTCATTTTTGGCGATTTCACCCTTGGCGCTGGCGGAAGCCATGACGACGCCGAGCCAGTTCATTTTTGTCATTTCCACGGTTGATTGAAAGCTGTGGACAATCGTGTCCGCCGTATGGACGTTCGGATCTCCGCAGACCGTAATAAGGCCGATTCGTTTGCCGCGCATTTTGGGATAATAAGCATTATGCCAGTTCCATTGCTCATCAAAAAAAACACACCATCTGTCGAGGTAGGCTTTGATCTGAGATGTCATGGACCAGAAATAAACGGGGGTGCTGTGGATGATGGCGTCGGCGTTCAGAATTTTCTTTTGAATTTCCAGCATATCATCTTTAACGGCGCAAATACCGGTTTTGTTGCATTTTTTACAGTCTTTGCAGCCGCCAATATGTTTTCGGCCGAGGATAATTTTTTCAATGTGCGCGCCTGCTTCCTTGGCGCCGGCCAGAGCCTGACTCAGCAGCATGTCGCTGTTGCCGCCAATTCGCGGACTTCCCAAAATGCCGAGCGTCTTCATACGATCATCCTCCTCATTTTGACGGGTAATACAATTGTAAATTTCTACTATCGTTATCTCTTTTATGCTGTTTTGTAAATATCAAAAAC